>NZ_JBFULC010000029.1:0-76641 GCF_056400525.1 Stenotrophomonas sp. P5_A9 | reverse complement strand
AAAGAGTTGACGCGCACCTGGCACGCTGCGGCTGCGTCTATTGAACTTAGATCGGAAATCCGCAGTTTCTCTTCGCTTTCGGAGGATTGGGACGGCGAAGGCGCGCTTCCAATTGCAATGGAAGCAATCGAGTCGGCTATCGGCTTCGTTGAGAAGATGGCTGGCAGCATGAGTTTGCCAATTGCATACCCAAATCCGAATGGCACGATCACCCTGGCATGGCGCTGGCGATCTGGCAGGGCAGAGTTGGAGATCGGAAAGACAAGGCACTCTTGGCTTGTGATCGATCGTTCAGGTATTGAGCCGAAGCGGACGTCTTGCTCAGGGGATAATCAGCTTGTCCCATTGCTCGGGATGCCTGACTTATGGAGTGCGATTTCCAGTAGTAATTCCTCGTCCGACACGAAGACGATATCTGGGTTGGCTATGCGTCACGAATGGGCAGAGGCTGCGTAGTTCGGATTATTTCCTGCCTGGCCTTGTGGAATGGACGCCTTATCATTTGAGGGATTGAGTGAGTAGTTCAGGGGACTTTTCCGACGATGAAATTGTTGTTCGAGTGCTTAGGACTCCTCATTTTTACAAGAGGGGTGCGCTCACCTCTGCAGCCTTTAGGCCTCAGCGGGAAAAACTGAGACTGTCAACGATTCGATGGCTGGATCGCGAAGAACCGGACAGGGACGTTAAGACGCGTTGTGCGCAAATTGGGAACATCGGAAAAAACACCTACTGGGGCGTGGCGAAGCTAACGGCTGGTGATTTTTTCGCCGCTAGGCTGGAGCTGGATTACACTCCTCATGAATATCCCGGTCACACGGACGTCGTATTTCCGTTTGCTTTGCCCGAATCGGAGCCGCTTGAGGGTGAGAAGTTCATACAGCAGAGCGAAATCGCAGACCAACTGATCAGAAAGGCCAGGGCAATTGAAGACCCCAATCCAGGTGACGTCGAATGGACGATTCCTAGTTCGGAGCTTTGTTTGGCCCGTAGATAGACCTTAATCACAGTCGCAAGGCTGCGTTTCGCAATGCTTGTTGATCAGCAAAGTGTTTTAGGAAGTTGATGGATGGATGTGGCATAGCTTGGCAAAAGGCGATGCTGACGCATTTCCAATTACCAACAGACGGCGTGATTGGCCTGGGCCGGCTGACCCCAAACTGACCCCGGCCTCTTGGTAAGTCATTGATTCCCATAGATCACAAGTGGTCGCGAGAGATCGCCTTAGTCCTTGTTTTTGCTGATCTTCCCCGACATTGACATGGCTAGATGTCAGGGCATCTGCTTGAGTGGCTCAAGCCGCTTGATGTCGGCAGTGAACCTAGCAATGGGGTCCCACTCGTAAGTTCTTGCTCTCGGCTTCTGCCCTGCTACTGCTCGAATTCGATTGGCAATCTCTGCTGAGTGCAGACCAAGCCGGGCGTACTGTAGTTGCCGCTCGGCAAAGGTGAGTTCGAAATCCGGCGGGCTGTCCGAATGGTGATTCACGGCCTCTATAGAGGAATTCGCGAATTCGATCTGATACGGGAGATCGAGGATGTTAAACATGTCGCTTGAAGGGATCGACCGCCAGTCAACGTCGAATTTGGAGGGATCAAAGCTGGGAAGTGAAGTGCGTGCCACCGTATAGCCGCGCTCGTCTTCATAGCCACGATCATCAACCACATCCGCACAGAGACTGGCGAAACTGTCCAGTTCGCCGCCTATGATCGCGGCCAGGTAGGCTGTTTCTTTCTCGGCCTTCCGGGCGTCAGCTTTCTTCTCTCTCCACACCGTGACCCAGCCGCCAACCACCACGCCGAACAAGCCTATCAAGGCTGGCGAAATGACCTGCAGAAATTTCCATGCGCCTTGCCAGAATGCTTCCATAGCTCACCTGGGTCGATGTTGGGTAACCTTGTAACGGAATAGATTGCGTTCAGCGCGCGAACCACTGCTGGTTCGGATGCCATGCCCCTTCTGTCAAGCGTTCAATGGAGGGAAGGGGCGATACCATCGGCTTAGCTGGCGAGGTCGCCGGATCTGGGGGAACGAGGAAGGCGCGAGATACTAAAGGGTCGATGTCGTCTGCACATCTGAGCGCCGCTGCCTTCCAGGCACTAATCTCTTCGTGTGGTACGGGAGCGCTGCTTCGGTCATTGGTGCGTACTACGGCATCTGCGTAGTCCCGGATATCCTGTGCCAATCGAAAGTTGGTAGCGTCTGACATGAGCTTGTGCATTCGTGCTTGTCGATCTGCTTCCTCAGCAGCTTCTCGCTCAAGAATCGATTCGATCCTCTTCTCCTCACGCCGCCGAACCGCAATTTCATGCATCTCGATGGCATGTCTTTGTGAGTCAATCTCCGCCTGCCGATAAACTGCTTCTACTGCGAATGCCAGGGTGACCACGATCTCACTTATGGCTTCCTCAATCTGTGTCGCTCGCTCATCCTCCCACGTGCGACGGAATGGGGCTTCGGAGCGAAACCACCACATGATCTCCAGCTTCAAGGGCTCGGACGCGGGGCGGTCTGGTTTTGACGTGGCGAAGTAGCTGTTCCTCCCCTCAGCCTTTTTCGGATGATCCAGTCGGAACGTCACGCTGGACCCCTCCCGCGCAAACACTCTGAACTCGTTGGCGTCCTTACCTTTTGCCTGGAACTCCAGCCCGGTGTTCGAGAGCCCTTTGAAGATGGCGCTCAACAGGCGCAGACGTCGCTTCTCGTATGGTGAGGCGTAATAGGGCTGTTCGTGGCTCCAGCGTGGGTCTGCGCCAGAAAGACTCTCCATCCGCTTTGCGTCTATGGTCAGCATTCGTGCTACGACTGGATGGGGCGCTGACAAGGACTTCGGAATGCTGATGGTCCCGATTTCGTCCTCTAGCCGTGAGCGCAAGTCATGGAGCGTTTCATCGTGCATCCTAAGCGCGGCAGGAAGCGCGGGTATATCTGCATCTGCCTGCCCGGCGCTGCGCCGGGTCAGCTCGTCTTCTCGCCCCACGTGGATCGAGTCGGCTTGTCCCAGCCCTCTGAGTGGCAATCGAGACTTAGCTGGGAGCTTCCCTGCGGCGATCTTCGCCCAGTAACCGCGTTCAGGTGCTGGGATCCCGTGCCGCTTGGCTGCCTTGCCGAGGGCAACATCTGATATCCCTAGGTTCTTCGCGATCTTGCTGGCGGGTGCCGACCACAAGAGGTCGTAGAGCTCGCTTCTTGTATAGACAGGCATATCTGCTGGGAGCCCAGGCTGAGGTCTGCACTAAATCATGCCTGAATTGGACGGGGGCGGGTTACCGTCCCTTGTGCCAAGGACGCGCTCAAAGTGAGTCGGAAAGTGAGTCTCAGATCTATTCTAGTCCGATAATTCCACGTAAAAACAATTGCTTGGAATTCTAATGCAGTTGCTGGTGGGGCCGCCCCAATGGCGTCCATGTACGTCCAGCGAAGCCCGGAAGCCGACGGATTTTCAAAAAGACAGAGCTGTTGACCGTCCATCGTTGTCCAAGGCGATGCCCCTGCATTCGGCCGCCCACGCATAGTCCGCTCGATGCCAGTTGCAATGGGTGGCGCACCCGTAGCCATGAATTTCCCACGTGGCTCGCTACGGCACCCCTGCGCGGCCCCCTGCCGATGGGCACGTTGTGGAACCGTCGGCAGCATGCTCGAATCAGGCCACCCGGTCGTCCAGGAGCATGTCGGATGTCATTCAGATCCCAGGCACGGCACTTCGTGTGCATGGCCGTTCTTGTGCTGGCGCCCCAGTGGGCCAGCGCCCAGGCGGGCGACCCGACGCGCCAGGCGCCTGCGCTGGTGACGGTGGGCTACGACGACGCCTTTGATCTGTTCAATCTGCTGGACAACCTGCCCGATTGGCTGCCTGGCTACACCAACGCGATCTACCAGCAGGACTGGGAGCGCAGGTTCGGCCTGGATGCGAAGGATCGGGCCGCGCTCGAGGCATACGCGCGGTTTCGTCAGCGTACGTCTCCCATGGCCCGTGATGACGGGGGCAAGCGGCCCCTCGCGGATAGCCTGTTCGCCGGCAGCGATACACGCATTGGCGACCCATACACCGGCTACTTCCAGAACGCGGCGTCCTTCACCGCTGCCACCGAGGCCGCGATCGCCGCGCAGGCACCTGGCGACCGCGAGCGGTTGCGGCGCTACTACGCGCGCTTTGCGCCCCGTGCGCGTGCGCTGCTGGCCGGGACGGCGCGCTTCAGTCGACAACAGGAGGCGTTGACCAGGGAAATGGCGGCGCCGGAAGCCGCCGCGTTTGCGTCGCGCATGCGCACCTTCTACGGCGCCGAGGCGGCGCCCCTCTTCCACGTGCGCTTCGTATGGTGGCCATACGCGGACCGCACCCAGGCCAAGCTTCGCGGTGGCTCCATCGTGCTGTTCTCCGAACTGGGCGTGGAGGAGGACTGGGCACCGATCGTGCTGCACGAGTACGCGCATTTCCTGTCGGCGGGACTGCCCGCAGCCAATCGAGAGGCGTTGGCTGCGGCGTTCGCGCGGCGGTGCCCGGGTGCCCTGGCGCTGCCCAATCCGTTGAACGCACTTGAAGAGCCGTTGGCCATCTACTGGGGCCAGTACCGGTTCGAACGGGAAGTGCGTGGAAAAGCGTTGTCCAGCGATGCGTCGTGGTACATCCAGCCGCACGCTGACCGCGCAGCCAAGGCCATCGCGGCCGCGTTTCCGGCCGATCGCCCGGCGCCGGCGCTTGCCGTGGGGCCGCTGTTGGAGGCGGCCGCCTCGGCCTGCGAGTGAGGCCGAACGATTGCTGCCGCCCCGTCATGGCGGATCGCTGATTTCCATCAATCAACGGAAATATCCCGACCGCTCGATCAGCGCATCCACCGCCGCCACATCGTCATACCGCAGCTCCAACAGCGTGGCGATCGCGTTGGCCTTGTCTGGCTGTGCCGCGTAATACGCGCTGGCGATGCGGTAACCGACGTAATACCCCAGGTCGCTGACCCCGAAGCGGTTGCTGCTGCTGTTGTACAGCCAGTCGCGGTAGTCATTGCCATGTCGGTCGGCCAGGAACTGCTGCTTGAGCCGCGCCTCATGGGCCGGGCCGTACACGTACAGCGGAAGGTCGGGCTTCTTCCCGGTGACAAGCTCGGCCACCCGCTCCGCCACGCCTTCGCGCAGCGCGTATTGGGCCAGGGTATCGCCGGCCTCGACCTGCTGGGTGTGGATGTACTCGTGGATGTTGTTCTGGCCGTTGTTGTGGAACGGCTGCGAGGCATAGAACGTGCGCAGACGGGTCTGCAGGGGTTCGGGAAGCTCGGATACGTCGACACTGGCGTCGCCCAGGGCGAGTTCGGCACCGATCAGCACCTTGTCGTCCAGGGTGGTTCCGCCGGTGCGCAGCACGCCGATCGCGTAGGTGATGCTGGCCGGGCGCAGGGCCGGATACAGGCGTTTGAGCTGGGCCAGGTCAGCGTCGAGGGCGGCGGTTGCGGCCAATGCACGGCCGGTCAGGGGGCGCACCGAGGCCCAGTAACGCGGCCAGGCATCGATTGCCGCCACGTACTGCTCGCCGGTGTAGCCGCGTGCCTCCATCAACGCATGCAGGCCGGGCGTGCCCTTGTCGATGTAGAGCATCTTGATGCGCTGCAATTTGCGTGCGGGGTCGGTTTCGCCGCGGACCGCATCGTGGGCGATCCAGAAGTTGTCGATATCGCGGGTATATACCTGCGCCGAGGCTGACTGAGCTGCGGCGGTCAATGTCAGCGTGCCTGCAATGAGAAAGGCGGTGAGTCTTTGCTTCCATAGCGTCATGTCATTCGCCTTGCCGGTGGGTGTCCACCGTTGGATGCGGGAGCGAGTCAGAAGGTTTAATTCGTGTTTGGTTGGGTGCTGCCGGCTTTGGTCGCGGCGGCGATTTCCGCATCCGCGCACCTGTTGGCCTGGCCGGCGGTGATGTGGAGCGTCAGCCTTGTTCGCGGCGGAGCAGCGCCGACAACGCGCGACACCCCCATGGCGCACGGAGTTCAGCGCAGCAACGAACGCGCCTGGTCGATACGCCACGTGCCGTTCAACGCGAGCACCACGGCGACGTTGCCGCACAGCAGGACCTCCGCTTCGTTGTCCTGGCGCAGGCAGCGGTCGGCACCCGGCAGCAGGAGTACCTCGACCTCCCCGATATAGTCATGCCGGTCGTGGTGGCGGGCACGCACCCTCGATCGGTACGGTCCACGCACCGTGCGTGCGACTGGGCGGTTGCCGGCGGCGCGGGCTGCCCGGGCCAGGTCGATGACGTTGCCACGCGGCATCCGCCAGACGATGCGTTCGGGCTGGCCGAACCAAAGCAGCGCGTCTGTTTCGCGGGGATGCAGCGCACGGGTGGTTGGCGTGCGGCTCAGTACCTGCCATTTCCTTCCGTCACGTCCAATCCCTCGCATGGCGCCCCGCAACGCGGGGAGAGCCGGCCATTTTGCCATCGGGCAAGACGCGTGCGCGTTGGACGGATGGTGGATGGCCGTGCGCGTGCGCCGCGGTTCGGCCTGCCGGCATACGACCGATACCGGCGGCATCACTGCACGGAACAGGCCGGTGTACGCGACCGACGGCGCGATGGCGGCAACGGGTAACAGGCAACCTGCCGGCGCGCGAGGTGCGGCGGCGCTCGTTCCCGCAACCGCTGCGCTTGCCGATGGTCAGCCAGGGTGAAGTGGCCGAGCCGACCAACGGTCGGCTCTACCAGGTGGCGCCCGCCGACGGCGGCGCCTGGAGACGATCAGGTCGGTGCGAAACCCTTGCTGGTCTTCTTCTCATTCTTCTCCGCCTTCTTTTCCTTGGCGGTCTTGGCGGGCTTTTTCTTCTGCTCTTTCTTGCTGTCCATGCTCTTGGCCATTGCGGTGTCTCCGTGGTGATTGCGCGGAGCATGGCACAGTTGGAGGCAGGTCGACGCATCGGCAGTGATGGCGGGCCCTTTGGCACTTGAAGGTCGTGCCGCCGCATGGGAAAAGTGGCGGCCACGGCGAGGCCCTGGCCAGACTGCCGGCAGGGTCCGCCCCTCGTAGCGCCGCCACCTCTCGATGAACAGGGAACTGCCATGAAGCCGCTCCAATCCGCCAGCATCCTGCTGCTCCTGACCATCGGCGCAGGCGCCGCCTGGGCCGCGCCGACCAGCGCCGAGGCCACCGGGGCAGACCTTTCCCGCACGATCACCGCGCTCGACCAGAAGGTGTTCGACGCTTACAACCGGTGCGATCTGGATACGTTCGGCCGCTACTTCTCGCCGACCGTGGAGTTCTACCACGACACCGGTGGGGCCACCTTCGACCGGGCCACGGTGGTGGCCAATACGCAGAAATATATCTGCAACAAGGTACGTCGCGAGTTGATCCCCGGCACACTCAAGGTGTATCCGATCAAGGACTTTGGCGCGATCGAGGAAGGCGAGCACCGCTTCTGCGAGCTGGCCAGCGGCACCTGCGAAGGCAGCGCCAAGTTCGTCATGGTCTGGCAGTTGAGCGACGGCCAGTGGCAGCTGACGCGGGTACTGAGCTACGGGCACCGCGCGTTGACCGATGCGGAGAAGGCGACACTTGGGCATGGCGGCGGTAAATAGCGCGAAGTGGCGCTAAATAGCGCTATTCAGCGCGACTCAATGCACATCAACGCCACTCAGCGCGCCGCCTGCTGCCACGGCGTGTGCACGAACTCCAGGCTGTACCCATCCGGAGCCAGGACACCGGTTGCGTGGTAGCGGGGTCGTCATGCATCGCCCTGATCGACAGGCGCATCACCCGCGCATGGCACGTGCCAGCACATCGAACACGCGGCGGTCCTGCGCCTGGGCGGCATTGAAGCGCAGGAACCCGGCGGCGTTGAGCGAGGGGCTGAATGCATTGCCCGGCGCCAGCACCACGCCGTCGGCCAGGCAGCGACGGGCGATGGTCGCCGCGTCCAGGCCATCAGGCAGGCGGCACCACAGCAGCATGCCGGCCTGCGGCACCACCCACGGGGTAATGCCAAGCGTGGCCAACCGCGCCAGCGTGGCATCACGCGCTGTCGCCAACCGTGTGCGCACGGTTTCCACATGGCGGCGGTAGCCGCTGTCGGTGAGCGCGGTGAGCAGGATGTCGGCGGCCAGGCGCCCGCCGCCGAAGCTGGTGGCGATCTTCAGGTCGGCAAGGCTGTCGATCCAGTCGGGGCGGGCGGCGATGTAGCCGCAACGTACCGAGGCCGACAGGGTCTTGGAGAAACTGCCGACCTGGATCACCCGCGACAGGCCATCGAAGGCGGCCAGTCGCGGTGCGGGGCTGTGCTCGAAATCGGCGAACAGGTCATCCTCGATGATGACCAGGTCGCTGTTGTCGGCACGCTTGAGCAGCTGGTGCGCGGTGACCGGTGAGAGCACCGCCCCGGTCGGGTTGTGGATGCCGGAATTGGTGATGTACAGACGCGGTGCATGCGCTTGGAGTGCGGCGCCGAAGGCTTCGACATCCGGTCCGGTCGGGGTGTAGGGGATGCCCACCACCTGCACGCGATGCGCCTTGAGCAGCGCAAGGAAGTTGAAGTAGCAGGGATCGTCGACCAGCACCGTGTCGCCGGGCTGCAGCAGGAAGCGACAGATCAGGTCGACGGCGTGCGAGCCGGACTCGGTCAGCATGATCTGATCCGGCGCCACCTCCACCCCATGCCCGGCCAGGCGCCGCGCCAGAAGCTGGCGCAGCGGCGGCAGGCCGAGCGGCGTGGCGTAGTCGGCCAGTGCCGATGCCGGTGCACGCGCCGCGCTGCGCAGGCCGCGGCGGATGCCTTCGACGTACATCCAGTCCTCGGGCAGCCAGCCGCAGCCGGGTTTGAGCAGGCTGGCATCGGGCTCCAGCGATTGCCGTGCCAACCACAGCGGATCGACCTGGCGGTCGCGCGGCGGATCGATCCCGGCCAGCGCCAGCGGCGCCACCGGGCCGCACACGTGGAAGCCGGCGCCGGGCCGCGCGCTGATCAGGCCTTCGGCGGTCAGGCGTGCATAGGCTTCCACCACGGTGGAGACCGACACCTGCATCGCCTTGGCTTGTGCACGGACCGAGGGCAGGCGCATGCCCGGCACGTAGCTGCGGGCGCTGATGCGGTCGCGCACGGTGGCCATGACGACGTCGATGCGGGTGGGGGTCAGGCGCATGCGCAGCGGTTCCGTACGGTGTGTGTAGGCATAACAGTTCGGTCCAAGTGTACTGGACTGTGTCTGGGCCATGCCGCCGGCCGCGTGATCCACTGGCCGCCACTTTCAAGGATTTCAGCATGGACACCACGACGCGCGGCTGGCTCAACGGATTCATCGGCGTGCTGATTTTCGCCGGCTCGTTGCCGGCCACGCGCGCGGCGGTCGCCGACCTTGATCCGACCTTCCTGACCGCTGCACGCGCCAGCATTGCCGCGCTGCTGGGGCTGGTGATGCTGCTGGCGCTGCGGCAACGCCGACCCGCGCGCGCGGACGTGGCCGCGTTGCTGGTGGTAGCACTGGGCGTGGTGGTGGGGTTTCCGCTGTTGACCGCGTTGGCGCTGCAACATGTGTCATCGGCGCACTCGATCGTATTCCTGGGCCTGCTGCCGCTGAGCACGGCGCTGTTTGGCGTACTGCGTGGTGGCGAGCGCCTGCGTCCGGCGTTCTGGGGCTTCTCACTGCTGGGCAGCGCGTCGGTGGTGGGCTATGCGCTGCTTGGCGCCGGGCAGGCCTCGCTGCAGGGCGACCTGCTGATGCTGGCCGCGGTGCTGGTGTGCGGCTTGGGCTATGCCGAAGGCGCGCGCCTGTCACGCACGCTGGGCGGCTGGCAGGTGATCAGCTGGGCGCTGGTGCTGTCCCTGCCGTTGATGCTGCCGCTGTTGTGGCTGCGCTGGCCGTCCACATTGGCTGACGTAGGCAACCCGGCCTGGTTGGGGTTGGGGTACGTTTCGGTGTTCAGCATGCTGGTCGGCTTCATGTTCTGGTACCGCGGGCTGGCACAGGGCGGTATCGCCGCGGTCGGTCAGCTGCAGTTGCTGCAGCCCTTCTTCGGCCTGGGGCTGGCCGCGCTGCTGCTGCACGAGCAGGTCAGCGCGGCGATGCTGCTGGTGACCCTGTGCGCGGTGGCCTGCGTTGCCGGGGCGAAGCGGTTCGCGCGCTGAGCGCGCGGCCGGGGGTCAGCTGCCGAGCCCGCCCACCGGTTCGGTCTCGAAGCGCTCGCCAAATCCGGTGATGTGTGGCCGGGCTTGGGCGATCGCGGCCTGCACCGCCGGCAACGCGAGCGAGGCACGATGCTGTTCCTGGCTGTCCCAGACTTCGGTGATCCAGATTGCATCGGGAAGGCCGGGGTCCCTGGCCACTACGTAGCTGCGGCAGCCGGGCATGTCGGCGGTGCCGTCGAGCAGGATCGCGATGACCGCATCGCGCTGGCCGGGTGTCACCAACATCTTGCCGATCAGTCCGTACATGCCAGGCACCTGCTGCGGGAGGTAACGACCATCGTGCGCGCGCGTTGCGGCGACGGTCAACCGGCACTTCGGCAACGGGCACGGCACGCCGTGCGTTGAGCCGGGCAGGTGGCTGCGCTATCCTGCGCGCCGCTTCCGCCCCCCCTGCTGGATTGTTGTGATGACGCCACCCTGATACCGCGTTGACCACGCGCCCGTGCCACGGCCGGGTCCAGGGAGTGCCTTGTCCTCATCACACAACGCGCCGTGCGCATCGCCGGTGCGTGGAGCTTTTTCCATGTCTGTTTCCTATCCGCTGCGCCAGCAATGGCTCGGTAATATCCGCGGTGACCTGTTGTCCGGCACGGTGGTCGCGCTGGCCCTGATTCCCGAAGCGATCGCGTTTTCGATCATCGCCGGGGTCGACCCCAAGGTGGGGCTGTACGCCTCGTTCTGCATCGCGGTGGTGACCGCCATCGCCGGCGGGCGCCCGGGCATGATCTCGGCGGCAACCGGGGCGATGGCGCTGGTGATGGTCGATCTGGTCAAGGACCATGGCCTGCAGTACCTGCTGGCGGCGACGATCCTGGCCGGCGGATTGCAGCTGCTCGCCGGCGCGCTGAAGCTGGGGGCGCTGATGCGCTTCGTGTCGCGCTCGGTGATCACCGGCTTCGTCAACGCGCTGGCGATCCTGATTTTCCTGGCACAGCTGCCCGAGCTGGTCGGGCGCTCCTGGCATGTCTGGGCAGTGTGTGCCGCCGGGTTGGCCATCATCTACCTGCTGCCACGCGTCACCCGCGCGGTGCCCTCGCCGTTGGTGGCGATCGTGGTGCTCACCGCGCTGTCCATCGGCCTGCACTGGGATGTCCGCACGGTGGGCGACATGGGGGCGCTGCCCGACAGCCTGCCGGTGTTCCTGTTCCCGGACGTGCCGTTGACCTGGGACACCCTGCGCCTGCTGCTGCCGGTGTCGGCGACGCTGGCGGTGGTGGGGCTGCTGGAGTCGATGATGACCGCGCAGATCGTCGAGGACATGACCGACACCCCCAGCCAGCGCAACCGCGAGTGCGCCGGCCAGGGCCTGGCCAACATCACCGCCGGCCTGTTCGGAGGCATGGGCGGCTGCGCGATGATCGGCCAGTCGGTGATCAACGTGTCCTCCGGCGGGCGGGGCCGGCTGTCGTGTCTGGTGGCCGGGGTGCTGCTGCTGTTGCTGGTGGTGTATGGCGCCGAGTGGGTGCGGCAGATTCCGATGGCGGCACTGGTGGCGGTGATGATCATGGTCAGCATCGGCACCTTTCATTGGCGCTCGTTCCAGGAACTGCGCCAGCACCCCAGGAGCTCGTCGATGGTGATGCTCGCCACCGTGGCCGTGACCGTGGCCACCCACGACCTGGCCAAGGGCGTGCTGACCGGGGTGCTGTTGTCGGCACTGTTCTTCGCGCGCAAGGTCGGACGGATGCTGCAGGTGGAGGATGCCGTCGAGGCGGACGGCACCCGTGTCTACCGCGTCAGCGGGCAGGTGTTCTTCGCCTCGGCCGGGCAGTTCGCGGCCAGTTTCGATCTGCAGCAGGTACCGGCGCGGGTGGTGATCGACCTGGCCGACGCGCACTTCTGGGACCTCAGCGCGGTGGCGGCGCTGGAGCGGGTGGTGGAGCGGTTGCGCGCGCACGGCGCGCAGGTGGAGGTGCGTGGGCTCAACGCCGCCAGCCAGACCCTGGTCGAACGGCTCGGGCGGCGCAGCGCCTGACGGGGCGCGACCCGGTCAACACTGAACAGGGTCAGGAAGTGGTCCTCAACATCGGCGCGCGGGCGCCGTTATCCAGCTCAATGCCCCGATACATCCGAGATCGGGGCAAGGGTCGGGCGTGAGTTGCACCGCGCCGACCTGGACCGCAATGGATTGCGTGAAGCCGTAGTTGGCGCCCAAGGGCGCCGGCTGATCCGTACCCCTTTCCGGAACCGCCCCCATGCCCGCGTCCCGCACCACTTCCCCGCGTCCCGGCAGCATCGCCAACCGGCTGATGCTGGGTACCGCGCTGATCGCCATGCTCTGCTTCGGCGTCACTGCGGCCATCAGCTACCACGAAGCCAGCCAGGCGCTGATCGAAGCCTCGCGGCAGACCATGCAGAGCCAGGCCGATGCCGAATCGCGCCGGGTCGGTGCGGAACTGGCCGCCGCGTTCTCCACCAGTCAGGCGCTGGCAGACAGCCTGGTGGTGCAGCACAGCAACGGGACGCTCTCGCGCGCGACGGCATCGCAGGTGCTGCAGCAGCAGCTGCGCTCGCACCCTGAGTGGGTGGGTCTGGGCACGTTGTGGGAGCCGCAGGCGTTCGATGGCAAGGACGGCGAATTCGTCGATGCCCCGGCGCACGACGCCAGCGGCCGCTTCATGAGCTACTGGTCCTGGCAGGACGGCACCCCGGTGGAGGACGCGCTCAAGGGCTACGACGTGCCCGGTGACGGCGACTGGTACCTGCGCCCGCGCGCGCTGAAGCGGCCGACCGTGGCCGAGCCGTACCGCTATGAGATCGCCGGCAAGCCGGTGCTGATGACCACGCTGTCCACCCCGGTGCTGGACAAGGGCGAATTCCTTGGCGCGGTGACCGTCGATGTCGGCTTGGCCACGCTGCAGGAACGCCTGGCCGCGCTGCGCCCGATGGGCGAGGGCCATGTGGAGCTGATCTCCCCCGGTGGCATCGTGCTGGCGGCCAAGGACGCCAAGGAAATCGGCAAGCGTCGCGACGATGCGGCCACCCGCGGCATCCTGGCTGCGGTCGCAGCGGACAAGCCGTTCCAGGACTTCAACGTGGACGCCGCCGGTAACGTCAAGGCGTACGTGCCGCTGCGCATCGGCAACAGCCAGGAGCGCTTCGCGCTGGGCGTGATCGTGCCGCATGACCTGATCACCGCGCAGGCGCGTGCGCTGCTGTGGATCATCCTGGCCGTGGGCCTGGGTGCGGCACTGGTGCTCAGTGCCAGCGTCTACGTGCTGCTGCGCCGTCAGGCCATCCGCCCGCTGGCCGATGCGGTGCGCCTGTCCGTCGACGTGGCCGAAGGCCGCCTGGACACGCCGCTGCCGCCGCCGCGCAATGACGAAGTGGGCCGGCTGCTGGAATCGATGCAGCGCATGCGCAGCCAGCTGCAGGCGGTGATGGCCGCGCAGGCCGACATGGCCCAGCGCCATGAGGCGGGCGAGCTCAGCTACCGGATGGATGCGCAGGCCTTCCCCGGTGCCTACGGGCGCATGGTGGACGACAGCAACCAGCTGGTCGGGGCGAACATCGCCGTCACCCGGCGCCTGGTCGAGGTGATGCAACGCTATGCGGTCGGCGATCTGTCCCAGGACATGGATCGCCTGCCGGGCGAACAGGCAAGCTTCACCGAGGCGATGGACACCACCAAGGCCAACCTGCGCGCGATCAACACCCAGATCCGCGACCTGGCCGGCGCGGCGGCGCTGGGCGATTTCAGCCAGCGCGGCGACGTGGTGCGCTTCGACCACGACTTCCGCGGCATGGTCGAGAACCTCAACACCATGATGCAGGTCAGCGACGACAACCTGCAGCAGATCTCCGCACTGCTGCGCGCGATCGCCGCCGGTGACCTCACCGCGCGCATGCAGGGCGAGTTCCACGGTGTGTTCGCGCAGATGCGCGACGATGCCGATACCACCGTCACCCAGCTGACCGACATCGTCGGCCGCATCCAGCAGGCCACCGACAGCATCAACCTGGCCGCTGGCGAGATCGCCTCGGGCAACAGCGACCTGTCGCGCCGCACCGAGCAGCAGGCCGCGAGCCTGGAGGAAACCGCGGCATCAATGGAGGAGTTGACCTCCACCGTGCGGCAGAACGCCGACCACGCCGTGCAGGCCAACCAGCTGGCCGCCAATGCAGCCGAGGTGGCGTCGCAGGGTGGGCAGGTGGTGGGCCAGGTGGTGACCACCATGGCCGGCATCGAGTCCTCGTCCAAGCGCATCGCCGAGATCATCTCGGTGATCGATGGCATCGCCTTCCAGACCAACATCCTGGCCTTGAACGCGGCGGTGGAAGCGGCGCGCGCGGGTGAGCAGGGGCGCGGTTTCGCCGTGGTCGCCTCGGAGGTGCGCGCGCTGGCGCAGCGCTCGGCCGGTGCGGCCAAGGAGATCAAGACCCTGATCGACGACTCGGTGGACCAGGTGACCCAGGGCTCGGCGCTGGTGCGGACCGCCGGGCGCACGATGGAAGACATCGTCAGCGGCGTGCGTCGGGTCAACGACATCATGGCCGAGATTTCGGCGGCCTCGAAGGAGCAGTCGGCCGGCATCGAGCAGGTCAACCAGACCATCACCCAGATGGACGAAACGACCCAGCAGAATGCCGCGCTGGTCGAAGAGGCCACTGCCGCCGCGCGGGCGATGGAGGAACAGGCGCAGCAGCTGGGTACGGCGGTGGCGATCTTCCGTATCGAGGCTGCCGCAGGCCGTGCGGCACCGGCGGGCCGGCGCGTGTCAGCGCCGACCGGGCGGGTGTCCGCCGCTGCGCGCGGTGCTGCCCGCGCGCCGATGGCGGCCGTGGCCGGTGACGACTGGCAGACGTTCTGAACACCCGGCGCGCCGTGGATCGGCGCGCATGCGGATCAACGCGTGGGATCGGTGCTGCCCGTGGCAGCGGTGCGATGGCCGTTGATGGCGGCCAGCACCCGATGCCCGGCACGGATGCCGGGCACTTCAATCAGGCGATAGCCCACGTAGGCCAGTGGCACTGCGATGGCCAAGGTCAGTACGGCGCAGAGCAGGTAGGCCAGATCGGCCTGCGGTACCAGCAGCTGGATGCGCCGGAATACAGGTATCAACAGCGCCACGACGATGGGGTGCGCCAGATACAGGGAATAGCTGATCTGGCCCAGGTAGGTGGTCACGCGGTTGACCACCAGCGACAGGGGAAATCGCGACATGCCGATCAGCAGTGCGGCATACGCGGCGCCGAACAGTATCCAGCCGATGCCGGCACTCACGGCGGCGCGCGCGCTGCCCCAGGTCAATCCCACCAGCAACAGGCCCGTGCCGACCAGCACCGTCATGCAGCAACGGCGGGCACGGTTGGATGGCATTGCCTGCAGGGCCATGAACAGATGGTAGGCAAGCAGGCCGTACAAGAACACGGGCAGGTGGCRCAGCAGGCCGTAGTCGCCTACCGCTGCTACACCCGCCGGACCCAGTACCCCTGCTCCGGCCAGCAGGCTGGCCAGCGTACCCAGGACAGCGGCGCCCCAGGCGCGCCGCGGGCGGTCGATGACCCGGAACAGCAGGGGAAACACGGCATAGAACAGCATCTCCACGCCGATCGCCCAGCTCGCCCAGACGATGCCGGCCTCCCATCCTTCGAAGAGGTTGAAGGTGAAGGTGACGTTGGCCAGGATTTCAGCGCTTGGATGACCCGCATGGCTGCCGCGACCGTCGCGCCAGATCGAGAAGGCCAGCAGCACGAAGAACAGCGGTGCGATACGGAACACCCGATGCAGGTAGAAGCTGAGCAATGGCGTCGGCGTGCGTGCGTGGCGCGGCATCGTGTATGCCAGCGAGAAGGCACTGATGACGAAGAACAGCGCCACGCCGGTGCCGCCCATCGCCAGTACCGCGCCCGTCACCGCTCCCGTCGCAAGCGCGGGTGACGGCATCGCCATGACGTGGAACAGCACCACATAGACGGCAGCCAGACCGCGTAGGGCATCCAGGAAAGCGAGTCGGTTTGGTGCGGCCATGACGGTCCTTGTCCAGGCGGGCGGCGATCATCGTCGGCTCGGCAGATCGCGCCCAGAATGGGAGAAATGATCGGCGCATGCTACCACCGGCGTACCGCGTCGCCCGGTGCGGCTACTCACTTTGCCGACGCCACGCCCAGATACGCCTGCACCTCGGCCACCGTACTGCGCGCGCTGCGGGTCACGCCGATCAGCGTGGCCGAGGCCATTCCGGTCCACTCGCCGTAGCCCACCAGCCAGAGTCCGGGCAGGTCGCGTGCGGCGGTGCCATCCAGCGCCACCCGGCCGTCCACGTCGATCACGCCAAGCGCGTCCAGGTGTTCGAGGGCCGGGCCGAAGCCGGTGCACCACACGATCGCATCGAAGGCGCGTTCGCTGTTATCGGCCCAGCGCGCACCGCGCGCGGTGAGGGCATCAAACATCGGCAGGCTGTGCAGCACGCCGCGTGCGCGTGCATCACGAACACTGTCGACCATCACGATGTCGCCCAACCCGCCGCTCGGCGGAGGGGGCGTCTGTCCGGCCTGCAGCGCGCGCCAGCGCTCGGTAGCGCGCTGGAACAGCACGTGCCCGTCCACATCGTCGGGCAGGAAGCGTGGGGGTGTCAGTGTGATCCAGTCCGAGTGCGCATGCTGCGACAGTTCCGCGTGAATCTGCGCGCCCGAGTTGCCAGCGCCCACCACCGCCACGCGCTTGCCTGCCAACGCGTCCGGGCCACGGTACTGCGCCGAATGCAGCTGCAGCCCGGTGAACGCCGCCTGGCCGGGGTAAGACGGCCACTGCGGGTTGCGCCAGGTGCCGGTGGCGCTGATCACCGCACGGGCATGCCAGTGGCGGCCATCATCGGCGATCAGCGTAAACCGGCCATCGAGGCACTCCACGCGCTGCACGCGTACCGGTCGCTGCACCGGCAGTGCGTAGCGCTGCTCATAGCGGCGGAGGTAGTCCACCACCGCATCGCGATCGGGGTAGCTGTCGGCAGGCAGTGGCATCGGCCAGCCGGCGATACCACTGGAAGAGGCCGGCGAGAACAGCCGCAGCGATGGCCACGCGTGCTGCCACGCGCCGCCCGCCGAGGGTTCGGCATCCAGCAGGCAGAACGTCAGGCCGCTGCGACGCAGGAAATAGCCCAGCGCCAGTGCGGCCTGGCCGCCGCCGGTGACCACCACGTCATGGGACATCGCGGCGAGGCGGTCCGCGCTGTTCAATCCGCGGGCGGGGGCGTCGGTGCGCGCGCCACCAGCTCGCTCAGCAGGTCGATCTGGCGTTGCTGCTGCTGCAGGATCTGCAGCAGCGTGTCATGGCTGACCGCATCCACTTTTTCATGCAGCGACATGATTTCCAGCTCGGCCTTGAGGTTCACCTCGTAGTCGTAGGCGGCCATCTGCCGGTCCTTCATCGCCTGCCGGTTCTGGCTCATCATGATCACCGGTGCCTGGATCGCCGCCAGCATCGACAGCATCAGGTTGAGGAAAATGTACGGGTAGGGATCGAATGCAGTCTTGCCCAGGATCTCGCTGTTGAGCGCCACCCAGATCACCAGGGCGGCACCGAACAGCAGGATGAAGTGCCACGACCCACCGAAGCTGGCGACCTTGTCGGCCAGCCGCTCGCCGAAGGTGGACTGCTCGGCCAGGCGACGGTTGGGGTCATCGACCACCACGCGCCGCCCGATCGCGCGTTTGGCGACGGCGTCCAGGTCATGGGTCTGTCGGCCCAGCCAGCGCGCGGCGCGTTCGAGGCGATCATTGTTCGGTGAGGTGGACATGGGAGACTCCAGGGCGCGGTTGCCGGCAGGGTGATCGGCGCTGGGGAAAGGACGGGTGAGGGTCGCGCCGCGGCCCATGCGGCAGAACGAAAAGGCCCGGTCTTTCGACCGGGCCCTGGATCAACATCAATCCCGCAAGGCAGCGCTTACCAGCGCATGCCCGCAAAGGGGTTCCAGCTGGTGTCGCCCTTCACTTTCTCCAGGTAATAGGAGTAGTTGGTGGTGAGTGCGATGAGCAGCGACCAGGCGATGCCGACGCCACGGCCGACGACGTCGGGCATGAACGACACCAGGATCATCAGCACGATGGTGATGCCCAGGATGGTCAGCGCCTTGCGCCACATGCCCAGGATGAGCAGGTAGATCCAGCTGAAGAACAGGGCGAAGAAGTTGAAGTTGACCTTGATCTTCTGGCCGAACGGCAGCTCCTTGTAGGCGGCCTTGAACGCCGGGGTATTGGGCGCGCCGTAGGTGTTGAAGAAGTTGAAGCGGAACTGCCACTTCGGGCTGAACTGAGGGGTAGAGGTGGAATCCATATCCGTCTTATGTGGGTTGTAAACGGTTACATGATAGCGGCTGCCTATGTGCGGCCGCCAGTTTTCTGTCGCGCCGGGCGGGTTATCTGTCGTAGTGCAGAACCCGTCACACATCTGTCCGCAATTTCATATAGGGTGCGCATTCCGCGCGGCAGGGAGCCCCGCGGGAATTGGAATGCAACGAGATAACCAGACCATGTCCAGTGTTGTGATCACCGCTGAGCGTCCGCAGGCAGGCCCGCGGATCGCGCCGTGCCCGCAGGCTACCCAGGCCCAGCATCTGCTGGCGCACCTGCAGTTTTCCCAGCTCGGTTCGCGTGCGCTGACCAAGCCGCCGCTGGATGCCGACATCGCCGTGGCGGCGACGCCGGCCTGATCGGCCAGCGCGCGGAGCAGGCTCCGCGCGCTGCATCAGCGTCGCCTCAGAAGCGCGCGGTCATCCCCAGGAAGTAGCTGCGCCCGGCCACGAAGTAGTCGGTGGCGCCTTCGGCATACAGCTTCTTGTCGGCGATGTTGCTGACGCCCGCGCGCACGGTCAGTGCGTCGTTGACGTGCCAGGCCGCGGTCAGGTCGTACAGCGTGTAGGCCTTGATGAAGGTGCTGGCCACGCCATCCTGCTTGCCGGTGTACTGCGCCGAGACCGTGGTCGAGAACGCATCGATCGGGGTCCAGTCCACCGACGAATAGCCGGAGAACTCGGGGGTGTCGATCAGGTTCTCGCCGGTGGTGAGGTTCTTGGCCTCCTTCATCCAGGTGGCCGAGGTACGCCAGCGCCAGTGCTCACCCAGGCTCAGGTTGAAGTTGCCTTCCATGCCGCTGGTGCGGGCGCGGTCGACGTTGTCCATGCGCGTCCACCAGTACCCGTTGAAATAGCCGAGGGGTTCGTACTCGATCTTGTTCTTGAAGTCGGTATGGAAGTAGGTCAGGCCGGTATCGACGGTGCCGTTGTCGAAGTTGAAGCCGACCTCGCGATTAGTGCTGGTTTCCGGGTCCAGGTTCGGGTTGCCGGCCATGTAGCAGCTGCCGCTGATGTACCCCAGCGGGCGCAGCGAGCCGCAGCCGCGGCCACCGGATTCGGTCGCGGCCGAGGCGGCGTTCTCGGTCAGGCTGGGCGCGCGGAAGCCCTTGGAGATGCCGCCGCGCAGGGTCCAGCTTTCGGCCGGATGGTAGACCAGGTACGCACGCGGACTGACGTGGCTGCCGAACTGCTCATGGTGGTCCAGCCGCGCGCCCAGGGTGAGGGCAAGCGTTTCGTGCAGCTTCAGTTCGTCCTCGACGAACACCGCCCAGGTATCCACTTCCAGCGTTGAACCCGCCACCGGGTTGCCGGCGTAATCGACCGGGGCCTGGCCGATGGTGTCGGTGTTGGTCAGCTGCTGGCGCTTCCACTGGCCGCCGACGCTCAGCTGGTGATCCACCCACAGCGTGAACGGCGTGCTCAGGCTGCTTTCCAGGATCATGTCCTTGGCCTGCGAACGCCCGTTCGGACCGATGTCGTTCTTGAACTCGGTCCAGTAGCCGGTGACCTTGGAGGTGCCGAAGGACCAGTTGCCGGTGTGGCTCAGCGACAGGCTGGTGCGCTTGAGCTCGCTCGCGCCCCAGGCACCGTCGCCCTCGTCTTCCAGCGTGGTACTGGCGAAGGCCTGCTGCACGCCGTAGCCGGCCTCCAGCTCCAAGCGCTGCGCCTCGCTCAGCGTCCAGTCCAGCAGCGCGTCGACGTTGCGGTCCTTTTCACCGCCATACGCATTGCCGTACACACCACCGTTGCTGCGGTCGGAGGCGCGGTGAGTGTAGTTGGCCCCCAGGCGCATGCCGATGTTCTCGGTGAGCGGGCCGGAGAAGTTGGTGCCGATCTGCTGGGTATCGCCGCGCTTGCTGTCCTGCGGGGAGGTGTAGCTGTGCGTCGCGCTGCCGCCCCAGGTGTCACCGATGCGGCGGGTGATGATGTTGATCACCCCGCCCATGGCATCGGACCCGTACAGCGAGGACATCGGGCCGCGCACCACTTCGATGCGCTCGATCTGGTCCGGCGAGATCCAGTTGAGGTCCTGGCGGCCAAGATCGGGGCGATAGTTGGTCGAGGCCGAGCTGCCCACGCGCTTGCCGTCGATCAGGATCAACGTGTAGTTGGAGGGCATGCCGCGCAGCTTGATCTTGGATTGTTCGCCGGCGGCGCTGAGACCGCCGGTGACGCCGGGAACGCGGCTGAGCAGGGTGCCCAGGTCATGCACGGGCTGGCGTTCGATGTCTTCGCGGGTGATCACGCTGATGCTGGCCGGCGCATCCTTGATCCACTGCTGGTTACCCGAGGCGGTGACCACCACGGTATCCAGGTCCTTGGCGGCAGGATCGGCGGCAACCTCGGCCAGGGCGATGCCGGGGCTGGCCAGCAGCAGGCAGATGGCGACGGCGAGCGGGGCGCGGACCCGCCGCGCGGGGGAGGAGCAGAAAACAGACATGAGGGTCTTCCATGGAGGGAAATGGATCCCCGACCGGGAAGCGTCTGGCGATGTCAGTACGACGAAAGCAGGCAACCCGACCGGTGGGACTGCGCACGGCGGAGTGCCGGCGCGTCTGGGTGGGTAGTGCGGTATCGCATGCCTGCCTGGTTAACGGAATGATAACCGTTTACAAAATGAATGGGCAGAGGTCCACGGCGCAAGGTCTGCGGTGTTCTGTCGCAGCCGAGGCGCTCCCGGATTTGCTGAATGGGGACAAATCGACATACCAGCCTTCGCGCGCGGCTTACATTTGGCCCCCTATGCTGGGCCGCATTTTTCGCCTCAGTCCCGTTGGAGAGTTCGTGGGTTCCGGTAGTGACACACAACAGCTGCGTGCCGGTCACGGCCCTGCGCAGGTAGGATGCAAGGGCGCCGCTGGGCGTACCGGGATCTGGATGACCCTCTCCGCACCGGGCATGTCCGGGATGGCACCACTCACGCAGGATAGCCGCCGATGAGTGTGCAATCAGTCAAGACCGTGGTGGACGCCGGGCGCGCGACGCTGCCGGCCGAAGCGCCGATGCCGATGCCCGAGCAGTCCTTCCGCGACGGCCGGCTGAAGGTGCCGCGCCAGCGCACCGCACCGCGGTTGATGGCGCTGCGCCGCTTCTACATCCTGGGTGGCACCGCGGCGATGACCATCGGCGCCACCGTGATGATGTGGAAAGTGCTGGCGATGAACGGCATCACCGTGCTGGAGGCGTGCCTGCTGGTGCTGTTCGTGGCCCTGTTTGCGTGGATCGCGCTGTCTTTTGCCGGGGCGGTGGCGGGCTTCCTCACGGCGGTGTTCGACCGCGGCTACAAGCTGGGCATCGACCCGGACCAGCCGCTGCCGGTGGTGCATACCCGCACCGCACTGCTCATGCCCACCTATAACGAAGACCCGCGCCGGCTGCTGGCCGGCCTGCAGGCCATCTACGAATCGGTGGCCGAAACCGGGCAACTGGCGCAGTTCGATTTCTTCGTGCTCAGCGATACCCGCCGCGACGACGTCGGCGCGGCCGAGGAACAGGCCTTCGCCGACCTGTGCGATGCGGTGGGTGGGCATGGGCACCTGTTCTATCGTCGCCGTGGCGACAACAGCGGGCGCAAGGCCGGCAACATCGCCGACTGGGTGCGCCGCTTCGGCGCGGGCTACCCGCAGATGCTGATCCTGGACGCGGACAGCCTGATGACCGGGGACACCATCGTGCGCCTGGTGGCCGGCATGGAGCACAACCCCGACGTCGGCCTGATCCAGACCCTGCCGGCGGTGATCGGCGGGCGGACGCTGTTTGCGCGCATGCAGCAGTTCGGCGGCCGCGTGTACGGGCCGGTGATCGGTCGCGGCGTGGCCTGGTGGCACGGTGCCGAGAGCAACTACTGGGGCCACAACGCGATCATCCGTACCGAAGCCTTCGCCGACAACGCCGGCCTGCCCGCGCTGCCCGGCAAGCAGCCGTTCGGCGGCCACGTGCTCAGCCACGATTTCGTCGAAGCCGCGTTGATGCGTCGCGGTGGCTGGGCCACGCACATGGTGCCGTACCTCAAGGGCAGCTACGAAGAAGGCCCGCCCACCCTCACCGACATGCTGGTGCGCGACCGCCGCTGGTGCCAGGGCAACCTGCAGCACGCCAAGGTGGTCCGCTCCAAGGGCCTGCACTGGGTCAGCCGCATGCACATGATGATCGGCATCGGCCATTACTTCACCGCGCCGATGTGGGGGATGCTGATGCTGGTGGGCATCGCCATCCCGCTGTTCCAGGGCGGCATCGACTTCAACGAAGTACTGCATCTCTCGCCCGGCGTGTACTGGCGCCACCAGGACGAAGAGAAGGTGATCCGCATGTTCGCCATCACCATGGTGGTGCTGTTGACCCCCAAGGTGCTGGGCTACGTGGCAATGCTGCTCGACCGCGTCGATCGGCGTGGCTGTGGCGGCGGCATCCGCGCATTCGTGTCGATGCTGCTGGAAACCGTGCTGGCTGCCCTGATGGCGCCGGTGGTGATGTACGTGCAGTCGCGCGGCGTGGCCGAGGTCCTGGCCGGCAAGGATTCGGGCTGGGATGCGCAGCAGCGTGACGATGGCGGCATCTCCTGGCCGGCGCTGATCCGCGGCTACGGCGGGCTGAGCGTGTTCGGGCTGTTCATGGGCGCGCTGGCCTATGCGGTGTCGCCCTCGCTGGCGGCGTGGATGGCCCCGGTGGTGATCGGCATGGTGCTGGCCATCCCGGTGGTGGCGCTGACCTCCTCGCGCAGCGCCGGCACGCTGATGCATCGCCTGCGGCTGATGGAGATTCCCGAAGAAACCGCACCGCCCAAGGTGCTGGTGCGCGCCGCGCAACTGCGCCGGGCGGCGGCCGAGCACACCACCGCGGGCTGACCGGCAGGCCCGGCGGCGCTGCATAATGCGGCTTCAATGTCTTGGAGTCGCCCCATGCTGGACAGCGTCATCAATGAAACCGGCACCGACCCGCAATGGGCGGTGCTGTGGCTGCACGGCCTCGGTGCCGACGGCAACGACTTCGCGCCGATCGTGCCCGAACTGCTGCGCCCGCACTGGCCGGCGATCCGCTTCGTGTTCCCGCATGCGCCGGTGCAGCCGATCACCATCAACAACGGCGTGCCGATGCGGGCCTGGTACGACATCGTCAGCATGGACTTCCGCTCGCGTGCCGACGCCGCCGGCGTGGATGCGTCGGTGCAGGCGCTGGATGCGTTGATCGAGCAGCAGATTGCCGGCGGCATTCCCGCCGAGCGGATCCTGCTGGCCGGCTTCTCGCAGGGTGGTGCGGTGATCCTCAGCGCGGTGCTGCGCCGCACGCGCCCGATCGGTGGGCTGATCGCGCTGTCCACCTACCTGCCTGACCCTGAAAATGCAGCCGCGCAGCGCGCGCCCGACGGCATCCGGCCGCCGGTGTTCATGGCCCACGGCACGCAGGACCCGGTAATCCCGCAGGCGGTCGCCGCGCATACCGCGCAGACCCTCAAGGACCTCGGCTTCCCGCTGGCGTGGCATTCCTACCCGATGGCCCACCAGGTCTGCGCCGAGGAACTGCAGGCGCTGGGTGACTGGCTGGACGCGCGTTTCCAGGCCGCCTGAGCCATGACCGACCCCCGCCAGCTGCCCTGGTTGCCCGAACTGTGCCGCCTGCCGCGGCTGGCGGCGATGCTCGGCCTGGCCGAACTGGTGGTGGTGGTGGTCGCGCTGGCGCCGGACGGCAGCCGTCACTGGCGCCTGTCCGACTTCCTGTCGGCCAGTGGCTTCGCGGTGTGGCTGGCGCTGGCGGTGACGGTATGCCTGTGCGTGGCGCGCACTGCGTTGTCGCGCCTGCCGGAGGCGGTCGGCACTGCGCTGGCGGTGACCATGACCGCATTGATCGCCGCGCTTTGCGCCGGCGTCGTGCATGGCCTGTACGGCGTGCTCGACACCCAGGGGTTCGCCCAGCAGGTCGGGTTCTGGCGCTTCACCCTGGGCAGCGCCACCATGACCGCGTTGATCGTTGCGCTGGCGCTGCGCTACTTCTACGTCAGCGATCGCTGGAGCGCGCAGACCGTGGCCAACGCGCGCGCGCAGGCCGATGCGCTGCAGGCACGGATCCGCCCGCATTTCCTGTTCAACAGCATGAACCTGATCGCCAGCCTGGTACGCCGGGATCCAGTCGTTGCCGAGCGCGCGGTGCTGGATCTGTCGGATCTGTTCCGTGCCGCGCTCGGGGCGGGCGAGGGGGATTCCACGCTGCGCGATGAGTGCGAACTGGCCGAGCGCTACCTGTCGATCGAATCGCTGCGGCTGGGCGAGCGGCTGCAGGTGCGGTGGGAACGCGACGAACCGCTGCCGTGGTCGCTGCCGATGCCACGGCTGGTGCTGCAGCCGCTGGTCGAAAACGCCGTGCTGCACGGCATCTCGCGCCTGCCCGGGGGCGGCACCATCGTCATCGCGCTGTCCTGCACGGGCAACCAGCTGCACGTCCGCGTGCACAACCCGGCGCCGGATCCGCAGGCACGGGCGCTGCCGCTGGCACAGGGCGCCGGCCACGCGCAGCGCAGCATCGCGCACCGCCTGGCCTGGCGCTTCGGCCCGTCCGCGCGGATGACGGGGGCATGGAGCGACGGCTACTATGCCTGCGACATCACCGTTCCGGTGCCCTGAGGAAACAGACGTGAAGGTGGTCATCGCCGACGACGAACCGCTGGCCCGCGAGCGCCTGCGCAGCCTGCTGGCCGAGCAGCCCGGGGTAGAGGTGGTGGCCGAGGCCGAAAACGGCGAGCAGGCCCTGCATGCCTGTGCCGAACTGCAGCCGGACCTGGTGCTGCTGGACATCGCCATGCCCGGCCTGGATGGCCTGGAGGCCGCGCGTCACCTGGCCACCTTCGACCCGCGCCCGGCGGTGGTGTTCTGCACCGCCTACGATGCGCATGCGCTGTCGGCGTTCGAAGCGGCGGCGATCGACTACCTGATGAAACCGGTGCGTCCCGAGCGCCTGGCCGCCGCGCTGGAACGCGCGCGCACCTTCCTGGCCGGCCGCAGCGGGCAACCCAGCGCACCCAGCCAGCAGGTGCGCACGCTGCTGTGCGCACGCCTGCGCGGCAGCCTGCGGCTGATCCCGATCGAAGACATCCATTACCTGCAGGCCGAAGAGAAGTACGTGGTGGTGCACCACGCCCGCGGCGAGGACCTGATCGAAGAATCGCTGAAGTCGCTGGAGGAGGAATTCACCAACCGCTTCGTGCGCATCCACCGCAACTGCCTGGTCGCCCGCCATGAGCTGATCGAGCTGCGACGAAATGGCGCAGGCCAGGTCCAGGCCGTGCTGCGCCATGGCAAGGCGCCGCTGGAAGTGAGCCGCCGCTGCGTGGCCAGCATCAAGCAGGACCTCAAGCACCTGTAAAATGGGGGCATGAAGACCCTGCGCATCGCCACCCGAAAGAGCCCGCTTGCCTTGTGGCAGAGCGAACACGTCGCCGACCGCCTGCGTCAGGCGCATCCGGGGCTGGACGTGGTGCTGGTGCCGATGAGCACCCGCGGCGACGAAGTGCTGGACCGCTCGCTGGCCGCGATCGGCGGCAAGGGCCTGTTCCTGAAGGAACTGGAGCTGGCGATGCTGCGCGGCGAGGCGGACTGTGCGGTGCACTCGCTCAAGGACGTGCCGATGGAGCTGGACGCGCCGTTCGCGCTGCCGGCGATGCTGACCCGCCACGATCCAGCCGATGGCTTCATCTCCAACCTGTACGCCTCGGTGGACGCGCTGCCGCTCGGCGCGCGCGTGGGCACCTCGTCGCTGCGTCGCCAGGCCCAGCTGCGCGCGCTGCGCCCGGACCTGGAACTGCTGGACCTGCGCGGCAACGTCAACACGCGCCTTGCCAAGCTGGACAACGGCGGCTACGACGCGATCGTGCTGGCCGTGGCCGGGCTGGAGCGGCTCGGCCTGGGCAATCGCATCGTGGCCCGGCTCACCGCACCGGCGTGGCTGCCCGCACCGGCGCAGGGTGCGGTGACGGTGGAATGCAACGGCGAGGACGCCCAGGTGATGGCGCTGTTCGCCGCGCTGGACGATGCGCGTACCCGCGCCTGCGTGGAAGCCGAGCGTGCGATGAACCGCGCGCTGCATGGCAGCTGCCATGTGCCGGTGGCCGGCTTTGCCCAATGGGAAGGCGAAGATCTTTTCCTGCAGGGCCTGGTCGGCGGCGTGGCCGATGGGCGCACCGTGCGTGCCGAGGCGCGTGGCCCGGGCAGCGATCCGGAGGGATTGGGGCAGTTGGTGGCGCGTGGGCTGCTGGACGGTGGCGCGGGTGAACTGCTCGCGGTGTGAGGGGCGCGCTCAGCCGACCAACGGTCGGCTCTACGAGGTGTCGGCAGCCGACCAACGGTCGGGTTTACGGGGTGTCGGTAGCCGACCAACGGTCGGCTCTACGGGGTGTCGGTAGCCGACCAACGGTCGGCTCTACGTTGACGCCGGGCTTGGGGGCGCGGATGCGCCCACGGCCGTCACTTGAACTTGTACACCACGTTCATCGTGGTCAGCGTGTCGGTCTTGCGCTTGTCTTCGGCCACGTCGCTGTTGTAACGCGCCTGCCAGCCGGCCTTCAGCGCCAGGTGCTCGTTCATGCTCACCGACACGCCGAAATCGTTCTGGCCGAAGGTGTTGTACGAGCCCGATTCGACCAGCAGCGTGTTGACCAGGTCGGTATTGGGGGTCAGCGAATACTTGACGTCGAACAGGCCACGACCGATCAGGCCGGTGCGGGTGGCATCGTCTTCGGTGTTGTGCGTGCGACGCACACCGGGGCCGATCTGTGCGTCCATGTAGAAGCGGTCGCCTTCCACCAGCCGGGTGCCGTAACCCAGACCGAACGAGCTCTGCCGGTCGTAGGTGGCGAAATCATCGCGCTCGTAACGCACCGTGGCGGTCAACTGGCGGTGCTCGCCCAGCTGCAGCGCGCTGCCGGCACTGCCGGTATAGCGGTTGGCGGTGGTGTTGCTGCGCTTGATGGTGGAGCCGTCGTCGTTGGTTTCAATGTATTCCGAACGCGAACGCAGGCCGAACAGGTCCAGGCTGTGCACCCAGTCGTCGTCGGTGTAGCGCAGGCGCAGGCGGCCGTTGGCGCTTTCGGTGTTGCTGTTGCCGCGCGCCGAGGCGAAGCCGAATTCACCACCGCTGCCGCTCCATGGCGAGGTCATCGCGGCCGGGTCGGTGGTGTCCTGTGCGAAGGCCACAGGGGCACACAGCAGCAGGGGAACAAGCAACGAGACGCGCAGGGACATCAACGGTTCTCCGGATCGAACGGTGGGGGACGGGCAACGGGGAATGATACTTGATGCGTCCCGCGCGTAATTCCGCCATCGCCCCGTGCTTTAGCAGGGGTTCGGGCAGATCGCCTGTTCAGGGTAGTTCGATGCGCAGCGTGGGGTCATCGAAACGCGCGTAGCGCAACGTGATCCGGTAGGTCTGCCCATGGGTCTGGCCATCGCGCTCGATCTGCACCGGCAGGCCCTGTGCGTTGATCCAGTACAGCATCCCGTCCGGCGCGGCGCTGGCGTGACGCACGCGGTACTTGTGCGCCGGCTGCCCGCCGATGGCCTCGGTGCCAAGATCCTCCACCTGCAACTGGGCCGGGGCAAGATCGGCCGGCAGCGGGTTGCGCCACTGCGCCAGCAGGCCGGGTGGCACCGGCACCTGGCGCACTTCACCGGCACGCTGCAGGAAGAAGGTGTCGCCGATGATCAGCTGCGGGCCGTCGTCGGTCTGCAGCCGGTAGCGGTCCGGGGCGACGAAGTCCATCGTGGTCTCCACCGTGCGCGGCCCCTGCATGCGCAGGGTGGCGTGGAAGCTGCGCAGCTGGCCGAAACGCTGGCTGGCACTCAGCACCGCCTGCACCGGATCGACCGCGACCGGCACCGTGCCCGGCGCCGCAGGCGCGGCCGTGGCCGCCGGATCGGCGCTGCCCCCGCAGCCGGACAACAGCGCGGACAGGAGGATGGCAGCGGGCAACAGGCGCATGGCAGGCGGCAACGGGTGGGTTTGGGGCCCTCACGATAGCCCAAGATGCGGCCAGAGCCGCCACAACGACGGCGACTCGGACATAATCGGGTCATGGACCGATATGAACGCATCAACGCCCTGCATCGTCTGCTGAAGTCCGCGCGCTATCCGGTGACGGTGGCGACCCTGCAGGAAAAACTGGAGTGTTCCCGCGCCACCGTCTACCGCGACCTGGCGTTCCTGCGCGATGCGCTGATGGCGCCGGTGGAGGGCGACGGCGAGGCCGGCTTCCGCTACCAGGACGACGAGAGCGACCGCTTCGAACTGCCGGGGCTGTGGCTCAGTTCCGAAGAGCTGCATGCGCTGCTGGCCTCCCAGCATCTGCTGGCGCGGACCGGTGGCGGCGTGCTGTCCTCGGTGCTGGCGCCGCTGCAGCAGCGCATCGAAGGCCTGCTCGCGGCCCAGGCCGGGGTCTCCACCTGGCCGGTCGACCGGGTCCGGGTGATCCCGCACCGTGGCCGCAAGTTCGACGAAGCCAGCTTCCGTGCGGTGGCCTCGGCGGTGCTGGAGCGCAAGCAGCTGGCCTTCGAATACCGCGCCCGCTCCACCGATGAGGCGACCAAGCGCACGGTCTCGCCGCAGCGCATGACCCACTACCGCGACAACTGGTACCTGGACGCCTGGGACCACGGTCGCGAGGGCCTGCGCAGCTTCGCGGTGGACCGCATCTACAAGGCGCGGGTGGTGGACACCGTGGCCCGCGATGTCGATGACAACGAACTGGACGAACAGCTGGGCGCCAGCTACGGCATCTTCTCCGGCCCGCCCAAGGGCTGGGCCACGATCGTGTTCAGTGCCAAGGCCGCGCGCTGGGTGGCCGACGAACACTGGCATTCCAAGCAGCAGGGGCGCTTCCTGGCCGATGGTCGCTACGAGTTGAAGGTGCCTTACAGCGTCTCGCGCGAGCTGCTGATGGACGTGCTGCACTACGGCTCGGATGCGGAGATCATCGAGCCGGTGATGCTGCGCGAACAGGCCAAGGCGCTGCTGGCGCTGGCGTTGACCAACTACGAGTAACGGCGCGGCGGGCGGACGCCCGTCCGCTTGGCTCATGCCCGCCGGTCATATGGCTATGGATACCGCACGGCCGGGGCGTACGGTATGGTTGGGCGCTATCGATGCCCCGGATACCGCCCCCCATGAAGAAGACCCTGCTGCTCCCGCTGCTTGTCGCCGCGCTGGCCCTGTCCGCCTGCGGCAAGCCCAACGCCGATTCCCAGAAGCTGGTGGTGGCCGCCACCGCCGTGCCGCATGCTGAGATCCTGGCGGTGGTCAAGCCGATCCTGCAGAAGGAAGGCCTGGAGCTGGACGTGCGCGTGTTCAACGACTACGTGCAGCCCAACGACCAGCTGGTGCAGAAGCAGGTGGACGTCAACTACTTCCAGACCGAGCCGTACCTGGACGCCTACAATCGCGACCGCAAGACCGATCTGGTCAAGGTCGTGGGCGTGCATATCGAGCCCTTCGGTGCGTACTCGCGCCGCTTCAAGTCGCTCGATGAAGTGCCCACCGGCGCCGACGTGGTGATTCCCAACGATCCGAGCAACAACAGCCGCGCACTGATCCTGCTGCACAAGGCCGGCCTGATCACGCTGAAGGATCCGACCAACGCCCTGGCCACCCAGCGCGACATCATCGCCAACCCGAAGCAGCTCAAGTTCCGCGAGCTGGATTCGGCGATGCTGCCGCGCGTGCTCGACCAGGTCGACCTGGCCCTGATCAACACCAACTACGCACTGGATGCCGGGCTCAATCCGACCCAGGATGCACTGGCGATCGAAAGCAAGGAATCGCCGTACGTGAACTTCCTGGTCGCCCGCCCGGACAACAAGGACGATGCCCGCGTGCAGAAGCTGGCCAAGGCGTTGACCAGCCCGGAAGTGAAGGCCTTCATCGCTGAAAAGTACAAGGGCGCGGTTCTGCCGGCGTTCTGATCCAACGGCGGGCCGACCCACGGTCGGCCCCTACCGCCGGTCGCGAGCTACCAGCGCGGCAATGATCGACACCGCGTGCGGCGTCACCCCACCCGGAACCCCATCGTGGCCTGTACCGCCTGCTGCCAGCCGGCGTACAGCGCCTCGCGCTGGTCCACCGCCATCTGCGGCATGAAGCGCCGGTCCACCGCCCACTGCGCGGCGATCTCTTCCCGGCTGCCCCAGAACGCCGTGGCGAGCCCGGCCAGGTAGGCCGCGCCCAAGGCAGTGGTTTCAGCCACCTGCGGGCGCACCACCGGCACGCCCAGGATGTCGCTCTGGAACTGCGCCATGAAGTCGTTGCCGATCGCACCGCCATCAGCGCGCAGCTCCTTCAGTTCGATTCCGGCATCGGCCTGCATCGCGGCCAGCACGTCGCGGGTCTGGTAGGCCATCGATTCCACCGCCGCGCGGATGAAGTGTTCCTTGCTGGTGCCTCGGGTCAGGCCGAACATCGCCCCGCGCACATCGCTGCGCCAGTACGGCGCGCCCAAGCCTACGAAGGCCGGCACCAGGTAGACCCCGCCGGTGTCGGGCACGCGTTCGGCATAGGCCTGGCAGTCGCTGGATTTGCCGAACATGCGCAGCCCGTCGCGCAGCCACTGCACCACCGAGCCGGCGACGAAGATCGATCCTTCCAGCGCGTACTCGACACGCCCGTCGATGCCCCATGCCAGCGTGGTCAGCAGCCCGTTGTTGGACACCACCGCCTTGTTGCCGGTGTTCATCAGCATGAAACAGCCGGTGCCATAGGTGTTCTTGGCCATGCCCGGTTCGAAGCAGCCCTGCCCGAACAGCGCCGCCTGCTGGTCGCCCGCGATCCCGGCGATCGGGATGCGCTGGTCGAAGAAAAACTGCGACTGGGTGCTGGCATACACCTCGCTGGAGCTGCGCACCTGCGGCAGCATCGCGCGCGGGATATCCAGCAGCTGCAGCAGCTGCTCGTCCCAGTCCAGGGTGTGGATATTGAACAGCAGCGTGCGCGCGGCATTGCTGTAGTCGGTGACGTGGGTGGTGCCACCGCTGAGGTTCCACACCAGCCAGCTGTCGATGGTGCCGAACAGCAGCTCGCCACGTTCGGCGCGGGCCTGCGCACCGTCCACGTGATCCAGGATCCAGCGGATTTTGGTGGCCGAGAAATACGCATCGATGAGCAGGCCGGTCCGCTCGCGCACCAGCGGTTCGTGGCCTTCGGCCTTGAGCCGTTCGCAGATGGCATGGCTCTGCCGCGATTGCCAGACGATGGCGTTGTGGATCGGCTGGCCGGTGGCCTTGTCCCAGACCACGGTCGTTTCGCGCTGGTTGGTGATGCCGATGGCGGCGATCTGGCGCGCGTGGACCTGCTCGCGGTTGAGCAGCTCGGTCAGGGTGGTATAGACGCTGGTGAGAATCTCGCGCGGGTCGTGCTCGACCCAGCCCGGTGCCGGAAACAGCTGGGCGAACTCGCGCTGTGCACTGCCGACGATGCGGCCGCTGCGATCGAACAGGATCGCGCGGGAACTGGTGGTGCCCTGGTCGATGGCGAGCACGTACTGCTTGTCCATGCCTTGCTCCGTACGACGAATCGAGGTGACGCCACAGCCTACGCCATCGCCGCCAGGCGGTGCTGCAGGTACTGCGCCAGCGCGTCGCGTTGCGCTGCGTCCAGGCGCAGGCCCAGCCAGGTACGTCGCCAGAGCAGGTCGTCGAGCTGGCGTACCCATTCGTGGCCGATCAGGTAGTCGACCTCGCGCTGGTAGAGGCCCGCACCGAAATGCGTGCCCAGCTGCGCCGGCGTGGTCGCCGACCCGAGCAAGGTGGACGCGCGCGTGCCGTAGCGCCGCGCCAGGCTCGCCAGCAGCGTCGCCTGCTGGTTCGGATAGAGCGACTGCAGGCGCGCCAGCACGGTGGGCGCATCGCCGCCATCGCCACCGGGCAGGGTAGGCCCGCTGGCGGTCCAGGCCGGTTCGCTGCGTCCCAGTACCGGCCCAAGCTGGTCGACCGCTTCTTCGGCGAGGGTCCGGTAGGTGGTGAGCTTGCCGCCGAGCACGCTGAGCAGCGGCGCCTGGCTGGCGTCCAGCTGCAGGCGGTAGTCGCGGGTGACGTTGGCCGCCTCATGATGGTGGTCGGCCAGCAGCGGGCGGACCCCGCTGTAGGTCCAGACCACCTCGGTCGGTTGCACGGGTACGCGCAGCCAGCGGTTGACCGCCTCGCACAGGTAGGCGACCTCACTGTCGGCGGCCTGTACCTGCGCAGGATCGCCGTGGTAATCCACGTCGGTGGTGCCGATGAGGGTGAAGTCCTGTTCGAACGGCAGCACGAATACGATGCGTTGATCCGGTTGCTGCAGCAGGTAGGCGCTGTCGTGCGCGTACAGGCGCGGTACAACGATATGGCTGCCCTGGACCAGGCGCAGGCCGATCGGCGCATCCATGCCGGCGCGTTCGAGCAGATTGCCGGCCCACGGTCCGGTGGCGTTGACGACGGCGCGGGCGCGCAACCGCTGCACGCTGCCATCGGCGCTACGCAGTACCGCCCACCAGTGATCGCGGTGGCGGATGAGCTGTTCGCAGCGGGTGCGCACGCGGATCTGCGCGCCGCGTTCGTGGGCGTCCAGCGCATTGAGCAGCACCAGGCGGGCATCGTCGACGCGGGCATCGGCGTAACTGAAGCCGCTGCGGAAGCCGGGCTGCAGCACGGCGCCGCGCGGGTCGCGACGCAGGTCCAGTCGTTGCGAGCGCGGGAATGCGGCGCCAGCGTGGCCGAGGTGGTCATACAGCCACAGTCCGGCCTGCAGCATCCAGCCGGGGCGCAGGTGCGGGGCCTGGGGCAGGACGAACTCGGTGGGGACGACCAGGTGCGGGGCGAGGCGGTGCAGGACGCTGCGTTCGCGCAGGGCTTTGCGGACCAGGCCGAACTCGCCGTACTGCAGGTAGCGCAGGCCGCCGTGGATGAGTTTGGTGCTGGCGCTGGAGGTGTGCGCGGCAAGGTCGTCCTGTTCGCACAGGCACACCGACCAGCCGCGGCCGGCCGCGTCCCGGGCGATGCCGGCGCCATTGATGCCGCCGCCGATGACCAGCAGGTCGAGCATCGGTTCCGTTCCGGTTCCTTCCATCCCCGTCCCCGGTAGTGCGATGCCCGCAGTATCGGGGGTGGCGGGACAAGGGCGAATGAAAGGTGTTTTTTTGTTTTTTCGAGGCAAAGGCCGAAAGCTAAAGGCCAAAGGCAGTGCGCCGGCTATCCAGGCAGGGCAGGGGCCTGTGAGTTTGCAGGACACGCCGTAAACCCATCCTTGGGGGCTCGTTCCCCGCATCCATGCGGGGCACGGTCCTGCAAACTCACAGGCCCCTGCCCGTCGATAGTTCGGCGGTGGCCTTGGCAAGGCGACAAGCGGATTTGGGGTTGCTCTTCGTATGGCGACCGGCCAACTGTCTAGGACTGGTATGGGTGGGCTGGCGGGACCGTGCCCCGCATGGGCCCGACGCATGCGTTGGGCGGGTTGGGCAGGACGCCCAACCCGGGCCTTGCCGCGTGCGCGGGATTGCGTACGCGAGCAAGCGGGTAACGGGCCCGCCAACCCACCTATGCCAGTTCAGCCAGTACGGGCGAGCGATCCGGCGAATTCGATCTGCGCAGTGGCGCGGCTCATCCAAGATCCGACGACAGCGAAGCCCGAAAACGACAACGGGCCCGCGAGGGGCCCGTTGAGTACTGCATTGAACGCGTGTGGCTGGCGCTTAGAAGCGGGCGCCGATGCCGAAGCCCACGGTCCACGGATCCAGCTTGGCCTTGTCGCCGGTCTTGTCACCGTTGACGGTCAGTTCCGGACGCGAATGCATGTAGCGGGCATCGGCGCGGGCAAACCAGGTGCTGTTGATGTTCATGTCCACGCCGACGGTGCCGATCGCGCCCTTGGCGGTCTTCAGACCGATGTGGCCCACGTCACTGGCCAGGTCTTCATTGCTGAAGTTGGACTCGTAGTAACCCGCGCCCACGAACGGACGGAACACGTTGTCGGCCTGGCCGAAGTGGTACTGGCCGCTCAGCGCGATCGGCTGCTGCTCGACCGTGCCCAGGCGCGCACCGTCGGTGCCGCGCACGCGGTGGTCGAACTTGTCGGCAGCGCCCCACAGCTCAACGGCCCAGTTGTCGTTGATGTAGTAGCTGAAGCTCAGGGTCGGGGCCGGACCACCGTCCACCTTGCGCACGCCGTCGAGCGGATCGTTCTTCGGCTGCAGCAGCGAGACGCCGCCGACCACGGCAAAATGCTTGCCCGACGCGGTATCAGTGGTGGAGTCCTGCGCGAATGCGGCCGGTGCGAAGGCCAGTGCGGTCAGGGTTGCCAGGGTCAAAGTGCGGATGGAGCGCATGGGGGAATCTCCTCAGGATGTTTTTGTTCTGGTCCCCGTTGTTCCGGGGCGAGGCAAACGTAGTCCCCACAACATGAATCGAATCCGACGCGCGTTAAAATTTAGTTTGTTCCGTTCAGCGAACAGCAGAAAAGCCCTGCAAAATCGGCAATTGTTACGCTGGAGGATGTTCATGCACCTGGTGGAGATGTGATGGAAGAATCGACCTGCATCGGCTTTCCCGCGCAGGTGTCCGGGGATTGTCGTGTGCTGGTGCTGGGCTCGATGCCCGGGTTGGCATCGCTGCAGGCCGCGCAGTACTACGCCCATCCACGCAATCGTTTCTGGCCGCTGATGCAGGTGTTGTGTGGTGTCGATGCGGCGTTGCCGTATGCAACGCGCATCGCCGCGTTGAATGCCAGCGGCGTCGGCCTGTGGGATGTCATCGGCCAGTGCCGGCGACGTGGCAGCCTGGATGCGTCGATCGTGCGGGGTAGCGAAGTGCCCAATGCGCTGGGCGCACTGATCGCCACGTTGCCGCAGTTGCGCGCGGTCGCCTGCAATGGTGGTACCGCGCACCAGGCCTTCCAGCGTTTCGTCGCGCCGACGTTGGCGCAGACCGGCCGGCCGCTGGCGATCTGGTCGTTGCCCTCCACCAGCCCGGCCAACGCGGCCTGGCCGCTGCCGAAGCTGCAGGCGGCATGGCAACCGCTGGCCGATGCACGGCGGCCGTAAGCGGCTGACTCCGGCGCGCGGCGGCGGACAATACGGTACCGACTGGAAAATACTGCTTCGTGCTGTACCAAGCGCAAGCCGGGCAAAGCAGGCCGCTGCAACAGGTTGTCCCGGGACAGGGGGCGCAAAAGTTCGCCCAGCCGGTTGGCGCTGACGCCTCCTGCCCCCACAATAGGCGATTCCCTACACCAGATTGCCGGAGTTATCCCCATGGCCGAAATCAAGGAAGCACTTGTCCCCGATATCGGTGACTACAGCGATATCCCGGTAATCGAGGTGCTGGTCGCCGTTGGAGACACCGTCAAGAAGGACCAGGGCCTGGTCACGCTGGAATCGGACAAGGCCACGATGGAAGTGCCGTCCTCGGTGGCCGGCGTCGTCAAGGAGATCAAGGTCAAGGTTGGCGACAATCTGTCCGAGGGCAAGGTCGTTGCCCTGATCGAAGTCAGCGAAGGCCAGGCCCAGCCGGCCGCTGCCGCTGCGCCGGCCCCGGCGGCCAAGACCGAAGCGGCCGAGACCGCGACCAAGGTCGAGCCGGTCGCCACCACCGCCGAGCCGGACAAGCTGGCCGCCCGCGATATCGAGCAGGCCGCCGCCAAGGCGACCCAGCCGGCCCCGGCCGCTGCCGCTGCCGCACCGTCCGCCGGTGCCCCGAGCAGCCCGCCGGTGCAGTTCAATGCCGACAGTGTGCTGCCGCAGAAGGTGCCGTATGCCTCCCCGGCGGTGCGCGTGTTCGCCCGCGAGCTGGGTGTGGACCTGAACCAGCTGAGCGGCACCGAGAAGGGCGGCCGCATCACCAAGGGCGACGTGCAGAAGTTCGTCAAGTCCGCCCTGACCGGTGGCGGCGCAGCGAGCGGTGGCTCCGTTGCCGCCGGCGGCGGCCTGAACCTGCTGGCCTGGCCGAAGGTCGACTTCAGCAAGTTCGGCGAGGTCGAGGTGCAGCCGCTGTCGCGGATCAAGAAGATCTCCGGCGCCAACCTGGCCCGCAACTGGGCCATGATTCCGCACGTCACCCAGTTCGAACAGGCCGACATCACCGAGCTGGAAGCCCTGCGCGTGGCGCTGAACAAGGAAAACGAGAAGGCCGGCATCAAGCTGACCATGCTCGCCTTCCTGGTCAAGGCCAGCGCCGCGGCGCTGAAGAAGTTCCCCGAGTTCAACGCCTCGCTCGATGCCAGCGGCGAGAACCTGACCCTGAAGAAGTACTTCAACATCGGTTTCGCCGCCGATACGCCGAGCGGCCTGGTCGTGCCGGTGATCCGCGACGTCGACAAGAAGGGCGTGGTGCAGATCGCGCAGGAATCGGGCGAACTGGCCAAGAAGGCGCGCGACGGCAAGCTCGGCCCGGCCGACATGAGCGGCGGCTGCTTCTCGATCAGCTCGCTGGGCGGCATCGGTGGCACGGCGTTCACGCCGATCGTCAATGCACCGGAAGTGGCCATCCTCGGCGTGTCCAAGTCGTCCATCCAGCCGGTCTGGAACGGCAAGGAGTTCGCGCCGAAGCTGATGCTGCCGCTGTCGCTGAGCTACGACCACCGCGTGATCGACGGCGCGCTGGCCGCGCGCTTCACCACCTACCTGTCCCAGGTGCTGGCCGACATGCGGCGCGTCCTGCTGTGAGGCAGCGCCTGGCAGTGATGCTGATGCTGGCGGTGCTGCCGGCGTCGCAGGCGGTCGCGGCGGAATGCGCGTCCGGCCTGGGGCGCGGCTGGCCGCCGGCCGTTGGCAACTATGGCCAGGCAGTGGAAACCCTGTTCGAGGGCAAGGCGCAGCCGGCGCTGTCGTTGGTGACCCTGCCCAAGAGCGGGGTCGAGACCGGCGTGGCGCTGCTGCCCGGTACCCAGGAAGCGGAATGGACGCTGCGTTTCAGCCGCGCCGACAAGCGCGTGTACAACTGGAACAACAGCGCCCGTGGTGGCGGCCTGGAACTGCGCGTGGACCAGTCGCCGGACCAGTACCAGGTCAGCATTCCGGCCGCGTTGGCGCAGCGGCTGCTGCGCAGTTGGCAAGCCGCGCTCGATGCGGCGGTGCCGGTTGATCGCAAGGCCGCGGTGCTGGACGGTGAAGTGCTGTCCTTCCAGGTGGATGGGCAGCGTTTCAGTGGCCCGCGCCCGGAGTGCGGCAGCGGCAGGCTGATGATGAAACAGGTGGCGCTGCTGATCGAAGCCAGCGACACCAAGGAAAAGAAGCTCGACCGTCGCTGGAAAGATCTGGACGAGTCGCTCGACGAACTGCAGCAACTGCTCGCCGGCAAGGCCGGCTGAGTCCCAGGAGAACAACAATGGCCGCAATTGAAATCAAGGTTCCCGACATCGGCGATTACAGCGGTGTCCCGGTGATCGAACTGCTGGTCGCCGTGGGTGACACGGTGAAGAAGGACCAGGGCCTGGTCACGCTGGAATCGGACAAGGCGACGTTGGAAGTGCCGTCTTCGGCGGCCGGCGTGGTCAAGGAAATCAAGGTCAAGCTCGGCGACAACCTCTCCGAAGGCGACGTGGTGCTGCTGCTGGAGGCCGAAGGTGAGGCCGCCGCACCGGCCGCACCGGCCAAGGCCGACGCGCCCAAGGCCGAGGCATCGGCCAGCAAGCCGCCGGTGACCCCGTCGCACCGCGCCCCGGCCGAACCGGCCGCACCGCAGCCGGCGCTGTCCTCGGGCAAGCCGGCCGACATCGAATGCAAGATGGTGGTGCTCGGCGCGGGCCCGGGCGGCTACACCGCCGCCTTCCGGTCGGCCGATCTGGGCGTGGACACGGTGCTGATCGAGCGTTACGCCAGCCTCGGCGGCGTCTGCCTCAACGTCGGCTGCATCCCGTCCAAGGCGCTGCTGCATGCGGCGGCGGTGATCGACGAAGTCGCCCACGCCGGTGATTTCGGCGTGGAGTTCGGCAAGCCGACGATCACCCTGGACAAGCTGCGCGGCTACAAGGAAAAGGTGGTCACCCAGCTGACCAAGGGCCTGGCCGGCATGGCGAAGCAGCGCAAGGTGCGCACCGTGCAGGGCCTTGCCAGGTTCGTCTCGGCCAACGAGCTGGAGATCGTCGGCGACGACGGCAAGACCCAGCTGCTGCGCTTTGAGCAGTGCATCATCGCCGCCGGTTCGCAGGCGGTGAAGCTGCCGAACTTCCCGTGGGACGACAAGCGGGTGATGGATTCCACCGATGCGTTGGAACTGGCCGACGTGCCGGGCAAGCTGCTGGTGGTCGGCGGCGGCATCATCGGCCTGGAAATGGCAACGGTGTACGCCGCGCTGGGCAGCAAGGTGACGGTGGTGGAGTTCATGGACCAGCTGATGCCGGGCGCCGACAAGGACCTGGTCAAGCCGTTGGCCGACCGCTTGAAGAAGCAGGGCGTGGAGGTCTACCTGAAGACCAAGGCGACCGACGTCAAGGCCGACAAGGCCGGCGTGACGGTGTCCTTCGAGGCGGCAGTGGACGGCGAGAAGCCGGGCCTGGAAGCAAGCGCCTTCGACCGCGTGCTGGTGGCCGTGGGCCGTTCGCCGAACGGCAGGAAGATCGACGCCGAGAAGGCGGGCGTGCAGGTCACCGACCGTGGCTTCATCCCGGTGGACCGTCAGATGCGCACCAACGTGCCGCACATCTTTGCGATCGGCGACATCGTCGGCAACCCGATGCTGGCCCACAAGGCCACGCACGAGGGCAAGCTGGCGGCCGAAGTGGCTTCGGGCGAGAAGAAGGAGTGGGTGGCGCGGGTGATTCCGTCGGTGGCCTACACCAACCCGGAAATCGCGTGGGTGGGCGTGACCGAGACCGAGGCGAAGGCCAAGGGCTTGAAGGTGGGCGTGGCCAAGTTCCCGTGGGCGGCCAGCGGTCGTGCGATCGGTATCGGTCGCACCGAGGGCTTCACCAAGCTGATCTTCGACGAGGAAACCCATCGTATCGTCGGTGGCGCGATCGTGGGCGTGCACGCCGGCGATCTGCTGGCCGAGATCGGTCTGGCGATCGAGATGGGTGCGGAGGCCGAAGACATCGGTCACACCATCCACGCGCATCCGACGCTGAGCGAATCGGTGGCGATGGCGGCGGAGATCTACGACGGCACGATCACCGATCTGTACATGCCGAAAAAGAAGTAACCGGCGGGTCGCCGCCATGGGTGGTGACGCTGCTGCAACGAAAAACCCCGGCGAAAGCCGGGGTTTTTTGTTGGTTCTTCTCCCACTTGGGGGAGTGTCTTGTTGCAAGGCCGTCGCCGCGTGAGCACGACGCTACCCGGGTGGCCGGGTGCACAGGCTGTTTTGGCATCTCCGATCGGGCTGGTCGCGAGCGTGAGGGCCCGGTAGCAGCCGGTACGCCCCTGGCGCAAATGTCCCCCGGCCGCGAGCGGCTCTTCCCCCGGTCGAAGTCTGTGATCCGCTCACTGTCGCTTGGGCGGCGCGGCTATTTTACCGGTGCGGGATCCGGCAAACGGCGGGCCAACGCGAGCGATCGACAACGAGCCACAGCTCTCATTGCAATTTGTTGCATGGACCGCGACTACCGGCACGGTGCAAAGTTCGACCCCCTCGCTGTGATGCGACTCGAATCACAACTCAAACCAGCAGCTGGTCACACATCTTTCACCACCTGGGGTGGCCAACTACGCCCACCTTCCGTAGCCACGCTGACTGAGCGTTGCGATTGCGATGGAAGTTGAGTGGCCGTGTGCTATCCCCCGACCCCGGAGAACGTTCATGAAAGCCCCTGCCTCCAGTGCCCTCGTTCACGCCCCACTCGCTCCGTGTCTTCTTTCAACGGCACTTCTGCTGTGCATTGCTGCACCTGCACAAGCTGGCGTGGTCAGGGACGGCGCCTCCCGAACGGTGACAGCAGCCGACCCCAGCGAGGACTGGGATGTGTTCAATGGATCGACGCTGATCCTTCAACCTGGCGCGGCTGCCGGCTTTGTTTCGATACGCGATCAAAGCCAGTTTACGGCCACGGATGCGCAGCTTGCGGGCAACATCGACGGGGACGCCGTGTTGAGCGTCGTCAACTCCAGCGCGGTCATGACCCGCAGCAACGTGCGTAACGGCACCGGCTTTGGGGTGTCGCTGGGAACATTACTGCCTGGCCCTGCAGCGTCCCTGTCTTCCATGAGCCTGGACTCCTCAAGCGTTGAGGGTGTTGGAGCCGGAGCGCTGGTAAATGGTTACGGCCAGTTGACACTGTCCAGTTCAACTATGACGGGGACCATAGACGCAAGCCTGCCAGGCGGGACCCGTAATGGCGTGGGGCTGCAGCTGGAAGTTGGCGGTGTCACCGCCCAGAATGGATCCACCGTGCGGGGTGACCTTCATGGTGCATACCTTGCATCAAATCAGCTCGCAGGCTTTACGCCCCAGGCTTCCACCCTCACGGTGGATGCTTCACGCATCGAAGGCCTCTCCGGCAGCGCGATCTACATTGGTTCCAGTTTCGCCAACGACACCGACGTGGACATTACGCTGCGGAACAATGCCGAGCTCATCGCAGGCAACGGCGTGCTGATTGATATCACTGGAAACACCGCAAATCCCGCGCTCAATGTCCATGCTGACGTCATGGTCGACGACAGCCGGTTGGCCGGGGATATCCGCGCAGGGGCGGGAACCACCGGTTCGCTAGCGCTGACAGACAATGCAGCCCTCATCGGTGGAATCACTGGCGCCATGGATGTGGCGATCAGCCAGGGCGGCCAGTGGCAGCTTAACAAGAACAGCGATGTTGCCTCGCTGAATGTTGGCAGCGGTGGCATCGTGTCCCTCGGGCAGGGCACTGCCTTCCAGACGCTCAACGTGTCCGGCGACTTCACCGGCGCTGGCGGCACGCTGGTGTTCAACACCGTGCTCGCAGGCGATGACGCTCCCTCTGACAAGCTGATCATCGGCGGCGACACCAGCGGCCAGACCAACGTTCGCGTCAACAACGTGGGCGGGGCCGGTGCGCAGACCGTCAATGGCATCCAACTGATCACCGTGGGCGGCACATCCAATGGACAGTTCGACCTGGCCGGCCGTGCGGTGGGTGGCCAGTACGAGTACTTCCTGTTCAAGAACGGTAACAACTGGGTCCTACGCTCGGAACTCCCGACCACGCCGGACCCTTGCGATGTCGATCCATCGCTGCCGGGGTGCACGCCGGTCGATCCGCCAGTTGACCCGCCCGTCGATCCGCCCGTCGATCCGCCCGTCGATCCGCCGGTGCCCGTGCTGCGCCCGGAACCGGGTGCCTACCTGGCCAACCTGCAGGCAACACAGACCATGTTCCGACTGGGTTACCACGAGCGCAACGCGGGCCAGAACAGCGGCCGTGGCTGGGCGCGTGTGGATGGCGCCCGCACCGGTTTCGATGCCATCAGCCAGCAGCTGGACGTTCGTGGCAACAGCCAGTCGATAAGCGTGGGCGCAGATGTGTGGCGCAACGAGAGCGGCAGCAGCGCGGGCCTGATGCTCTCCAGTGGCAATGCCACCAGCACCTCCACCAATGCCCTGAGCGGCTATTACGCACGTGGAAAGGTGAAGGGCGAAGCGCTCGGTGTATATGGCACGTGGCGGGCCGGTAATGCCGACGATACCTACGCCGGTTTCTACCTGGACGGCTCGGTACAGCGCGCCCAGTTCCGCAACCGCGTGGAGGGTGTGGCGCTTGAAATGGAGCGCTACGACACCCGCGGTTGGCAGGGCGCAATCGAAACCGGCTACGCCTTCCGGGTCTCGCGTAACCCGACCGGCGGCATCTTCCTGGAGCCGACGCTACAGGTGGGCTACAACCGCTGGGACGACCTGCGCCACACCGAAGCCAATGGTACGGTGGTGACCACGCAGGATGCCGATGGCCTGTACGGCCGTGCCGGTCTGCGGCTGTCCGGCGTGACCCGCTGGGGCAACGGCGCCGCCGATGTGCAGCCCTACATCGCCGCCAACTGGCTATACACCCGCGCCGAATCCCAGGTGTGGATGGACGATGAGCGCGCGGACGCACGGATTCCGCGTACGCGCGCGGAAGTGAGTGCGGGTGCTTCGTTGAAGTTCGCCAACGGCTTTGGCGCTTGGACCGGGCTGGCGCGTCAGCAGGCCAGCGGCTACCACCAGACCAGCGCACAACTCGGCATGAGCTACAGCTGGTAACGGCCTGATTGAAGGCGGGGAAGAGGCCGGCGTCTGCCGGCCTTTTTTTGCGTTCTTGCCCCGTCCTGATCTGGGGGAAAGGGGCACGGCCGCCCCCGCCAGATTTGTGGTTGTCGAGAAGACAGACCTATCGGACGTACGGGTTCGCGATGGATGCGTTTGCGATCCAGAAGGGGCATCGTTCGCCACCGTGGTGGTCGACCCATCGCGCAGGCACGCGCTATGGGTCGGTCGAGGACGCCGCCGCGCTGACGTTCGCCCTTTCTTCGCGCTTCTCGGCAGGGCCGGTTGAGAACGTATCCAGGCCGCAGCGATGGACAGGAATGCGGCCTTTGATGTGTGGAGGCCCCTTGCAGACCATCTTTCTGCGCAAAGACGACTTGAAGCGGCTGTGGGCTACCGAAGCCAACGCTGGGCAGAGAAGGTCTTGCGGTCWGGGAAGCATCGCGGCGCCGCGAAGCGTCGACCCGACGCGCTCCTCCCAGCGGCTACCGGAGCGTGGCCAGGGTATCCGCACCCGACACTCGACCAGCCGGTCCTTGCTCCACCCTGATCAGGCACACAAAAAAACGCGGCCCCCGATGTTCCGGGGGCCGCGCTCGGAGAGATCGCCTGGAAAAACTCAGAAGACGAAGCTGACGCCTGCCACCGGGCCCTTGAACTCCTGCTTCAGACCGATCGTGCCGTCGCTGCCGCTCTGGTCCACGTCCAGCTTGAACCAGTCGTAGCCGGCGAACRGGCCGAAGTTCTTGGTCAGGCGGTAATCCACGATCGCATTGGCGCGGGTCAGGTCACCGTCGTAATCATCGAAGTTGCCCCACTTGGTGTTCAGGTACTGGCCCTGCACCGTGATCATCCACTTCTCGGACGGGTTGAAGCTCATGCGCGCACCCACCACCGGCGCCACACCGTCGGCCTTCTCATCCAGGAAACGGCCCTGGTACAGATCACCCACGTCGGCATAGGCCTTCGTGCTCACCTTGGCGTACTCGGCACCCAGCTGAAGGCCGAGATCGAAGGTATCGGTATCCACCACCGAGTAGTCGTACACCAGGCTGGCAACCTGATACTTCAGCTCACCCTTGATGAAACTGCCGGCCGGCACGGACACGTCACCGAAGCTCACGCCGTCATCCAGCGTCTCGCGGCGGTCCTTGTCGTACTTGAAGTAGTTGAACAGCAGGCGCTGACGGTCGCTGATGCGGAACATGCCGTCGATGCGCGGTTCCCATTCCTTGCCACCCAGCTTGAAGTCTTCGGAGAAGCCCACGTCCTGGCCGGCCACGTTGCTGTTGCCGCGGATCGTGTTGTCCGAATCGATGTTCATCGCACCCAGGCGCAGCGCGAAGCGGTCATCGCCCTCGGCAGCGCTGGCGGTGTTGGCATGGGTCAGCGCGGCCATGGCCAGCGGCAGGGCGAGGAGGGAAAGCGTCAGGCGCATCGGTGTGTGTCCTTGCAGTGGTTCATTGATGTGCCGACACTCTGCCCAGTGCCGCGTCCACCATTCGTGAACGTATGGTGGAGGGAGTGTGTACCGTTCATGCAACAGCCTGTGCCGCCGGGCGGGTGGGGTGGCCGCGACCGGCGTCGGAATGCGTTTGAACCGCTGCGGACCGGTCCCCGATGGGTACCGGAACATCGGAGGCCGGTCCCACCAAAGAAAGTGGCCCCGGAGAGAGCTCGGGGCCACTTTGGGGAGCAGACCTGCGCTTGGGGCGCCGACGAGGATCGAAAAGTGCAGGTCGATGTCTGTGACCGGGCGCTGCGACCAAAGTTCAATATGCTGCATCGCAACAGGCCAAGAGCCTGACAGGGCCACGATTGGACCGCCGGTGGACCGCAAAATCTGTGGCGATGCAGCAACTTGCAGACATCCGGGATGAACAGGGGGCGGTTGTCTCGCAAATTGTCCCGTTGCTATAATTTGGCGGCTCGACGGGGCGCTTGCTTGCGACCCCGGCCTTTCTACTTACGATCAAGCAGGACATACGTGTGCTGAACTCCGTTGATTCGGGTCGGCGACTGATGCTGCGCGCAGCGGTTTACCCGCTGGCTGCAGTGGCTGTCCTGGCCCTGGCCTTCCTGCTGCTGGCAGGGCAGAAGTCCGCCCTGGGAGCGCTGGTGTCAGGCGTGGCGGTGTCGGCAGGTGGTTGGGTTGCCGCACGGATGGCGCTCAGTGGTGGGGTACAGGCGGCCGGTTCGGCGCTGGCCCGGCTGATCGTGGCGGTGGTGGCAAAGTGGGTGCTCGTTTTCGGCGTCCTGATGGTGGGGTTCCTGGTCTTCAAGCTGCCTGCATTGGCGCTGCTGGCCGGTATCGCCGTCGGGTTGATGTTCCAGGTCCTGGCTCTGGCCAGGCGCTGATCCAATTTATTTAACTTAAGGTTCCGGACACATGGCAGGCGAGGCGCTTACTCCCACCTCCTACATCCAGCATCACCTGCACAACCTGACGATTCATATGCAGGAAGGTGGTTTCTGGGCGATCCACGTCGACACCATCGTGACCTCGGTCCTGATGGGCCTGTTGATGGTGTTCGGTTTCTGGATGGCCACCCGCAAGGCCACTGCCGGCGTTCCGGGCAAGTGGCAGGCGTTCGTGGAAATCTGCCTGGAGTTCGTTGACCGCCAGGCCAAGGACACCTACCACGGCACCAGCAAGCTGGTGACCCCGATCGCGATCACGATCTTCTTCTGGATCCTGTTGATGAACCTCATCAAGATGATCCCGGCCGACTTCATCGCGCTGCCGCTGGAAGCCCTCGGCGTGCCGTACTGGAAGCCGGTTCCCACCGCCGACGTCAATGCCACCCTGGGCATGTCGATCAGCGTGTTCTTCCTGATGCTGTTCTTCGCGCTGCGCTCCAAGGGCCTGGGTGGTTTCACCAAGGAATTCCTGACCGCGCCGTTCGGCAAGTGGCTGATGCCGTTCAACCTCATCCTCAACATCGTCGAGTGGCTCAGCAAGCCGATCTCGCTGGCGATGCGACTGTTCGGCAACATGTTCGGCGGCGAAATCGTCTTCCTGCTGATCTGGGTGCTGGGCGGTGCCGGCATTGCCGGTGCCATCGCGGGCGGCGCATTCGGCCTGGGCTGGATGCTGTTCCACCTGCTGGTGATTCCGCTGCAGGCTTTCATCTTCATGATGCTGTCGATCGTGTACCTGAGCCTGTCGGAAGACAGTCACTGAGTTTCGCTTCACCCTTCATCCGTTTCATTACCCTTAGCAACTTAAGTTCCTGGAGATAACCATGTACTTCGCCGTCCTGACCAACTTCGCCCAGATTCAGAGCTCCACCGCCCTCGCCGTCGGCATCATGATCGGCTTGGCCGCGCTGGGTGCCGGTCTCGGTCTGGCCATCATGTCCGGTAAGTTCCTGGAGTCGGCCGCTCGCCAGCCGGAACTGATCCCGGTCCTGCAGGTCCGCATGTTCATCACCGCCGGCCTGATCGACGCCGCGTTCATCATCTCGGTCGCCGTCGGCCTGCTGCTGGCCTTCGCCAACCCGCTGTCGCAGGCGCTGCTGGACCAGGCCAAGCTGGTTGCTGGCTGATCCATTGAAAGCGAACGATCAGGCGCCGCGTGCGCCTGATCGCGGATGAAGGAACGGCTGCGCCGCCGCAGGCGGCGCAACCACCCCATCACCCCAGATTGAGCGAACCCCATGGAAATCGGTTTTACCCTCGTTGCCCAGGCACTGGCGTTCGCCGGTCTGATCTGGATCATCGCGACCAAGATCTGGCCGCCGCTGATGAATGCCATCGAAGAGCGTCAGCAGAAGATCGCTGAAGGCCTCGCCGCTGCCGACCGCAGCCAGAAGGATCTGGCCCAGGCGCAGGAAAAGGTCAACGAAGCACTGAAGGATGCACGCGGCAAGGCCAACGAGATCATCGACCAGGCCCACGCGCGCGCCAATCAGATCGTTGAAGCCGCCAAGAATGAAGCCATCGCCGAAGCGAACCGCCAGAAAGATCTGGCCCACGCTGAAATCGAGGCTGCCGCCAACCGTGCCCGTGAGGATCTGCGCAAGCAGGTGTCCGCGCTGGCGGTGAGCGGTGCCGAAAAGCTGCTCAAGCGCGAAATCGATGCCAACGCCCACAAGGCGCTGCTCGACGAGCTGGCATCGGAGATCTGATCGATGAGCCAGGCCCTCACGCTTGCACGCCCGTATGCCCGCGCCGCGTTCGCGACCGCGCGCGACGAAGGCACGTTCGCGCCGTGGTCGGACGCGCTTGCGTTCTCCGCCCACGTAGCCGCCGACCCGCGCGTGGCGGCCTTGCTGTCGAACCCGGAACTGGACCGCGGCGAAGCCGTCGCGTTGCTGGCCCCGGAATCGTCCAGCGAGACCTTCGGTCGCTTCCTGGCCATCCTGGCCGGTGCGCACCGTCTGCCGCTGCTGCCGGAAATCGCCGGCATGTACGCCCAGCTGCGCGCTGAAGCCGAGCACGTGGTCAAGGCCACGGTGACCTCGGCCACCGACCTGTCCGGCGCCGAACTGGACGCCATCAAGGCCGCGCTGCGCAAGCGCTTCGGCTGCGAGGTGGACGTGACGACCGCGGTCGATGCCTCGCTGATCGGCGGTGCCGTGATCGACGCCGGCGATGTGGTCATCGATGGCTCGCTCAAGGGCAAGCTGTCGCGCCTGCAGACCGCGCTCGCTAACTGAATTCATTTAACGTCCGGCGTGATCGCCGGCACTAGGACTTGACGATGGCAACCACGCTCAACCCCTCCGAAATCAGCGAACTGATCAAGAACCGCATCGAGAAGGTCAAGCTGGCCGCGGAATCGCGCAACGAAGGCACCGTGACCAGCGTGTCCGACGGCATCGTGCGCATCTTCGGTCTGGCCGACGTGATGCAGGGCGAAATGATCGAACTGCCGAACAACACCTTCGCCCTGGCACTGAACCTGGAGCGCGACTCGGTCGGCGCCGTGGTGCTGGGTGCCTATGAGCACCTGCGCGAAGGCGACGTCGCCAAGACCACCGGCCGCATCCTGGAAGTGCCGGTCGGTCCGGAAATGCTCGGCCGCGTGGTCAACGCGCTGGGCGAGCCGATCGACGGCAAGGGCCCGATCGCCGCCAAGGCCACTGCGCCGGTGGAGCGCGTTGCCCCGGGCGTGATCTGGCGCAAGTCGGTCGACCAGCCGGTGCAGACCGGTTACAAGTCCGTCGACTCGATGATCCCGATCGGCCGCGGCCAGCGCGAGCTGGTCATCGGTGACCGCCAGACCGGCAAGACCGCCCTGGCCATCKATGCGGTGATCAACCAGAAGACCACCGGCATCAAGTGCGTGTACGTCGCGATCGGCCAGAAGGCCTCGACCGTGGCCAACATCGTGCGCAAGCTGGAAGAGAACGGCGCCCTGGCGCACACCGTGGTGGTTGCTGCGACCGCGTCCGAATCGGCCGCGATGCAGTACATCAGCGCCTACTCGGGCTGCACCATGGGCGAGTACTTCATGGACCGCGGCGAAGACGCGCTGATCGTGTACGACGATCTGTCCAAGCAGGCCGTTGCCTACCGCCAGATCTCGCTGCTGCTGAAGCGCCCGCCGGGCCGCGAAGCCTACCCGGGTGACGTGTTCTACCTGCACTCCCGCCTGCTCGAGCGCGCTGCCCGCGTGTCCGAAGAGTATGTGGAGAAGTTCACCAACGGTGCCGTCAAAGGCAAGACCGGCTCGCTGACCGCGCTGCCGATCATCGAAACCCAGGCCGGCGACGTCTCGGCCTTCGTGCCGACCAACGTGATCTCCATCACCGACGGCCAGATCTTCCTGGAAACCGATCTGTTCAACTCCGGCATCCGCCCGGCCGTGAACGCCGGTATCTCGGTGTCGCGCGTCGGTGGTGCGGCCCAGACCAAGATCATCAAGAAGCTGTCCGGCGGCATCCGTATCTCGCTGGCGCAGTACCGCGAGCTGGCTGCGTTCGCGCAGTTCGCCTCGGACCTGGACGAAGCCACCCGCAAGCAGCTTGAGCGCGGTCAGCGCGTCACCGAGCTGATGAAGCAGAAGCAGTACGCCCCGATGTCGATCGCCAACCAGGCGCTGTCGATCTACGCCGTCAACGAGGGTTACCTCGACGACGTGCCGGTCAACAAGCTGCTGGCACTGGAAGAGGGCCTGCACGCCCACTTCGCCAACACCCAGGGCGAGCTGATCAACAAGATCAACGCCACCGGCGGTTGGGACAACGAGATCGAAGCTGCCTTCAAGCAGGGCATCTCCGAGTTCAAGACCACCGGCAGCTGGTAATACCGGTCCTGTATTGCTCCGCTGGGCTTGAAAGCAGCGGAGCAACGCTCCGCTCTACGTCAAACGCGGGGCATGTGCCCCGCGCCACGGGAATAAGAGATGGCTAGCGGTCGCGAAATCAAAACCAAGATCAAGAGCGTGCAGAACACCCGCAAGGTGACCCGTGCGCTGGAGATGGTCTCGGCCTCCAAGATCCGCAAGGCGCAGGAGCGGATGAAGACCTCGCGCCCGTATGCGCAGGCGATGAAGCAGGTGATCGGTCACCTGGCCCAGGCCAGCACCGATTACCAGCATCCGTTCCTGGTCCAGCGTGACGAGGTCAAGCGGGTCGGTTACATCGTGATCTCCTCCGACCGTGGCCTGGCCGGTGGCCTGAACAACAACCTGTTCCGCAAGATGCTGGGCGAGGTTCGCCAGTACCAGGACAAGGGCGCCGAGATCGACGTGGTGACCGTGGGCCAGAAGGCATCGACCTTCTTCCGCCGGATCAAGGTCAACATGGTCGGTAGCGTTACCCACATGGGCGACGTGCCGCACCTGGAGCAGCTGATCGGCGTGATCAAGGTGATGCTCGATGCCTTCACCGAAGGCAAGGTCGATCGCGTGTACCTGGTCTACAACCGCTTCATCAACACGATGACGCAGAAGGCCAGCTTCGACCAGCTGCTGCCGTTGCCGGCCGCTGAGAAGCAGGTCGCGCACCACGACTGGGACTACCTGTACGAACCCGACGCCGCGACCGTGCTCGAGCACGTGATGACGCGTTACGTCGAGTCGCTGGTGTACCAGGCCGTGCTGGAAAACGTCGCGTCCGAGCATGCAGCCCGCATGGTCGCGATGAAGTCGGCCAGTGACAACGCGAACAAGCTGATCGGAACCCTGCAGCTGGTCTACAACAAGGCCCGCCAGGCAGCGATCACCCAGGAAATCTCCGAAATCGTCGGCGGCGCGGCAGCAGTCTGACGCGCACAGTCAAAGCACACATTAGAGGATTGCAGCAATGAGTCAGGGCAAGATCGTTCAGATCATCGGCGCCGTCGTCGACGTCGAATTCCCCCGCGAGTCGGTGCCGAGGGTGTACCACGCGCTGAAGGTGGACAACACCGAAATCACACTGGAAGTGCAGCAGCAGCTGGGTGACGGCGTGGTCCGTTGCATCGCGCTGGGCTCCACCGACGGCCTGAAGCGCAACCTGGTTGCCACCAACACCGAACGCGCCATCTCGGTGCCGGTCGGCGCAGGCACCCTGGGCCGCATCATGGACGTGCTGGGCCGTCCGATCGACGAAGCCGGCCCGGTGGCCGCCAGTGATACCTGGGAAATCCATCGTGCCGCCCCGTCGTACGAAGACCAGTCCCCGGCGACCGAGCTGCTGGAAACCGGCATCAAGGTCATCGACCTGATGTGCCCGTTCGCCAAGGGCGGCAAGGTCGGCCTGTTCGGCGGCGCCGGCGTCGGCAAGACCGTCAACATGATGGAACTGATCAACAACATCGCCAAGGCGCACAGCGGTCTGTCCGTGTTCGCCGGCGTGGGTGAGCGTACCCGTGAGGGCAACGACTTCTACCACGAGATGAAGGACTCCAACGTCCTGGACAAGGTCGCGATGGTGTACGGCCAGATGAACGAGCCGCCGGGCAACCGTCTGCGCGTCGCCCTGACCGGCCTGACCATGGCCGAGTACTTCCGCGACGAGAAGGACGAGAACGGCAAGGGCAAGGACGTGCTGCTGTTCGTGGACAACATCTACCGCTACACCCTGGCCGGTACCGAAGTGTCGGCACTGCTGGGTCGTATGCCGTCGGCCGTGGGCTACCAGCCGACCCTGGCCGAGGAAATGGGCGTCCTGCAGGAGCGCATCACCTCGACCAAGAATGGCTCGATCACCTCGATCCAGGCCGTCTACGTGCCCGCCGATGACTTGACCGATCCGTCGCCGGCCACCACGTTCGCCCACTTGGACTCGACCGTGACCCTGTCGCGTTCGATCGCCTCGCTGGGTATCTACCCGGCCGTGGATCCGCTCGATTCGACCAGCCGCCAGATGGATCCGCTGGTCATCGGCCACGAGCATTACGACACCGCCCAGCGCGTCCAGCAGACCTTGCAGAAGTACAAGGAACTGAAGGACATCATCGCCATCCTGGGCATGGACGAACTGTCCGAAGAAGACAAGCAGGCCGTGACCCGCGCCCGCAAGATCGAGCGCTTCTTCAGCCAGCCGTTCCACGTGGCCGAAGTGTTCACCGGCTCGCCGGGCAAGTACGTGTCGCTGAAGGACACCATCCGTGGCTTCAAGGCCATCGTTGATGGTGAGTACGATCACCTGCCGGAGCAGGCGTTCTACATGGTCGGCAGCATTGAAGAAGCGGTCGAGAAGGCCAAGAAGATGGCCGAGAAGGCCTGATGCGGCGGGGACGGGCACACGCCCGTCCCGACCGTGACACGGGGTGGGCTCGCGCCCACCGCTGCGGAACACCTGCGGTGGGTTCAACCCGCCCCTTAGCGAAGAGAGTTACATGAGCACCATCCGTTGCGACATCGTCAGCGCCGAGCAGGAAATTTTCCGTGGTGAAGCGACCCTGGTCGTGGCCACCGGCGAGCTGGGCGAGCTGGGCATCGCGCCCAAGCATGCCCCGCTGATCACCCGGTTGAAGCCGGGCAAGGTGGTGGTGACCACGGCCAACGGCGAGCAGCTCGATTTCGCCATTTCCGGCGGCATCCTCGAAGTGCAGCCGCAGGTCGTGACCGTGCTGGCCGACACCGCGATCCGTGCCCAGGACATCGACGAAGCATCGGTGCGCAAGGCCAAGGAAGAAGCCGAGCGCATGCTGGCCAATCGTGGTGAGGCAATGGACGTGGCCCAGGCCCAGCAGAAGCTGGCCGAAGCGGTCGTCCAGCTGCAGGCGCTGGAGCGCCTGCGCAAGACGCTCAAGCACTAAGCAGCTTGCCTGCGGGTGTTCGACTGCGCCGGCCTTGTGCCGGCGTTGTCGTATCCGGGCCGCCGTGCAGGGAGATGGCCTGTACTGTGATCGACCCGGCAACGGGGCGCGGCCAGGTCGGGCAGAATCGGCGGCATCCTTTGCCCGGCGCCTGACGATGATTCCTGTACGCACTATCACGGTCATCGGCATCCTTTGCAGCCTGGTGCTGTCTGCCACCGCGTCCGCCCGCGCGCCGCAGGACAGCCTGGCCGACTGGATCGCACAGGTGGCGGCGCGCAACGCGATCGCCCACGACGTGGCGGCATACAAGTTTCCCGCCGGACGCCCGATCGAAGACCCTCGGCGCGAGGCGGCCGTGCTCGCCGACAAGCGCGCACGCGCCCTGCAGATGGGGTTGGACCCGGACAGCGTGGTGGCCACCTATCGCCAGCTGATCGAGGCCAACAAGCTGCTGCAGCACATTGACGTACACCGCTTCCTGCTGGGCACGCAGGTGCCGCCGGCTCCGCCGCTGGAGGTCATCCGGGACCGCATCGACGTGCTGGATGCGCACCTGTTGGCGCAGTGGGCATCGCTGGACGATGTGCGCGCTGCGCCGGACTGCCCGCGCCGGCTGGCACAGGCCATTGCCCGGCAGGCTGCGGAGGCGGCGAAGAACGAGCAGGACAGTGGAAACGCATTGGTGCTGGCCACGGTCGGCTTCTGTGCGGACGAGGCACGCGCCCGGTCGGCGCCGACCGGAGGATGAGTCGGGACCGGTTGCCTGCACGTTCGGCTGCAGCATGACGCGACTGGAGTTTGCTGCTAGAAGTGCACCTGCCGACATGCCCCCGGACGTGCGCGACCGGAGACTGACATGCAGGCATTGGAAACCCCTGACGCTTCAATCAAGGAATGATCATGTTCAAGAACGCATTGATTCTCGCGGTGGCCCTCACCGGCCTGGTGGCGTGTGGCAAGAAGGACGACGCTGCCGCGCCTGCTACCCCAACCCCGGCGGCGGCTGCACCGTCCACCGCTGCAGCGTCCACCGATGCCGGCATCGGCGCGGGCCTGCCCCAGGCCTGTGAGGCCTACCTGACCCGCGCCAAGGCCTGCTTCGACAAGTCCAACCCACAGACGGCCGCTGCCTTCCAGCAGGGCGTGGACCAGGCCAAGGCGCAGTGGGCCACCATGCACGACAAAACGGCGCTGGAGGCGGGCTGCACGTCGGCCAACGACCAGTTCGCCCAGGTCGCCAGCGCGCTGAAGTGCGAATAGCCTGACCCCGGCCGGGCACCGCACCGGTGCCCGGTTACTGCGCCGGCTGTTCAGCGATAGACGAAGTGCCGCATCAGCAGGAACGAGAGGGCGGCCAGGCCGCCTTCGACGATCGGTTTGGCCAGCCACGCATAGGCCAGGCCCAGGTGGTGCGCCGTCGTGCTCACCAGCAGCGTGCTGACCACGGTCAACACCAGCCACAACGCCAGGAACCGTGCGAAACGCGCCCAGCCGAGGCGCTGGCCGCCTTCAGCGGCAAATGTGTAGCGGCCGTTGAGCCAGAACCCCAACAGCATTCCGCACACCCGGCCCAGCACGTTGGCCGGCGCGGTCGGAACGCCCAATGCCGTGGCACCGACGAACACCGCCCAGTCCACGAGCAACTGCACCAGGCCGATGAGGATGAAGCGGCTGCCTTGGCGGATCAGGCTCACGGGAGGGCGGTACCGGTGCGGAAAGGCAGCATGTTAACTGTCCGCGTTCTAGAATTGCAGCCACTACCGCCCACACACGCTGCCCCATGACCCAAGCCCTGCACGTCATCATCCTCGCCGCCGGCGCTGGCAAGCGCATGAAGTCCGACCTGCCCAAGGTGCTGCAGCCGATTGCCGGCCGCCCGATGCTGGCCCATGTGATCGATGCTGCCCGCGACCTGCAGCCCGCCGCCATCCATGTGGTGTACGGACACGGTGGCGATGCGGTGCGCGACGCGTTCGCCAGCCAGACCGACCTGCTCTGGGCCCAACAGCGCGAACAGCTGGGCACCGGCCATGCCGTGCAGCAGGCCATGCCGAACGTGCCCGACGCGGCCACCGTGCTGGTGCTGTACGGCGACGTGCCGATGATCCGCACCGACACCCTGCGCCACCTGCTGGCGCAGCCGGGCCGGCTGGCGGTGCTGGTGGCCGAAGTGGCCAACCCGACCGGCTACGGCCGCATCGTGCGCAATGCCGAGGGGCGCGTGGCGGCGATCGTCGAGCAGAAGGACGCCAGCGACGAGCAGCTGTCCATCCGCACCATCAACACCGGCATCATCACCGCCGAGTCCACGGCGTTGCGCACCTGGTTGTCACAGCTGTCCAATGCCAACGCGCAGGGCGAGTACTACCTGACCGACGTGTTCGCCGCTGCCGCGCATGACTATACGCCGGCCGACATGGCGTTCGTCGAGGACGCGCAGGAAGCCGAAGGCGCCAACGATCCGTGGCAGCTCGCACAGCTGGAACGTGCGTGGCAGCTGCGCGCGGTGCGGGCGCTGTGCACGCAGGGCGCCCGGGTGCTGGACCCGGCGCGGCTGGACATCCGTGGCACGGTCAGCGTCGGGCGCGACGTGCAGATCGACGTCAACGTGATCCTGGAGGGCCGGGTCGAGCTGGGCGACGGTGTCAGCATCGGGCCGTTCACCCGGCTCAAGGATGTGGCGCTGGCCGCGGGCACCGTGGTCAAGGCGCATTGTGATCTGGACGGCGTGGTCAGCGAGGGCGCGGCCGAGATCGGGCCGTTCGCGCGGCTGCGCCCGGGCACGGTGCTGGCCGCCGGCAGCCACGTGGGCAACTTCGTGGAAACCAAGAAGGTCACCCTCGGGCCAGGTAGCAAGGCCAACCACCTGACCTACCTGGGCGATGCGGTGATCGGGGCCAAGGTCAACATCGGCGCGGGCACCATCACCTGCAACTACGACGGGGTGAACAAGTCGCAGACCACTATCGGCGACAACGCTTTCATCGGCTCCAACAGCGCGCTGGTGGCGCCGGTGGTCATCGGTGAGGGCGCCACGATTGCGGCCGGGTCGGTGGTTACCCGCCATGCGCCGGACGGCAAGCTGACGGTGGCGCGTGCGCGGCAGGAAACCATCGAGGGCTGGAAGCGTCCGGTCAAGAAGGCCTGAGCGGTGATGCCGGCCATTGGCCGGCATCAGGCAATACCGGCGGCATGAGCTTGCCGGCCGTGCCTCAGGCAATGGGCAGGAAGATCGCCACGCACAGGCCGCCTTCGCGGCGGTTCTGCAGCGAGATGCGACCGCCGTGCGCTTCGACGATCTCGCGTGTGAGGGCCAGGCCCAGTCCGGTGCCGTTGCGCTTGGTCGAATAGAACGGCATCAGCGCGTTCTGCAGCACGGCCTCGTTCATGCCCTTGCCGCGATCGAGTACTTCCAGCCGCAGCCACTGCGGCAGCCGGGTCAGCCGCACTTCGACGTCGTCGTTGGGCGGTTCGGCTTCGCTGCAGGCTTCGTGCGCGTTCTTGAGCAGGTTCAACAGCGCCTGGCCGAGCTGGGCGATATCCACCCGGCTGTGCAGTTCATCGCTGATGCCGCTCATGCGGAACGCGATCTGGTGCTGCAGGCTGGTCAGGAACTGCAGCCATTGCACGTTCTGCAGCTGCGGTTGCGGCAGCTTGGCAAAGCGCGCATAGCCGCGGATGAAGCCTTCCAGGTGCCGCGCACGATCTTCGATGGTGGCGAACACTTCCTCCAGGCGCTCGGTCTTGCCACGCCGCACCAGCTCGCCGCCGGAATGTGCCAGTGACGCGATCGGCGCGAGCGAGTTGTTGAGTTCATGACTGATTACCCGGATCACCTTCTTCCACGTCTGCACTTCCTGGCGGCGCAGCTCGGCGGTGAGCAGGCGGATCAGCAACAGGTCGTGGGGGCGTCCGTTGAGGTGGAAGTTGCGGCGCGACAGGTGGTAAACCTGTTCGTCCTCTTCATCGTCGCTGCCTTCGTCATGCACGGCGAACAGGCTGTCGCCACCGCGCACGATCGCGTCGCGCAACTCCACCGGCATGGTTTGCAGCACGTCCTGCATGCGCTGGCCTTCCAGCTTCCAGCCGTTATGCAGCAGCCGACGCGCGGCCAGGTTGGAGAACGCCACGCGCTGGATACCATCGCCGCCATTGGCCAGCAGCAGCATCGACACCGGGGTGTTCTGCACCATCGTGTCCAGCAGCAGCTCGCGTTGCACCAGGCCCTGGCGTTGTTCGCGCAGTACATCGCCCAGCTCGCGGTGGGCCTTTACCAGGTCGCCCAGTTCATCGTTGCCCGGCCAGTACACGCCGAAGTTGTACTCGCCATCGCGGTAGCTGCTGGTGGTGCCGGACAAGGCGCGCAACAGTGAACGCACCGGTGCGGTGGCGCGGCGCAGGCTCCACCACATCACCGACAGCAGTACGATCAGGGAGACCGCGCTGATCAACCAGCCATGGTCCAGCCAGTAGGCCAGGTACCACGGAAAAGCGGCTGCCAGCGCCAGTACCGGCAGCAGGCGCAGGAACAGCCGGAAGGTGAACGAGCTGCGCTTCATTCGCGCGGAATACCGTAGCGGTCCATGCGCCGGTACAGCGCCTGCCGGCTCAGGCCAAGTTCGGCGGCGGTCTGGGCGATGATGCCGTGGTTGCGGCCCAGCGCGGCTTCGATATGGCTGCGGTCCGGGTCGACCGTCGGGCTGGCCGGGCGCGGTGCGCTGGCCCCCCGCGGCAGGTTGAGATCGGTCACTTCGATGCGCGGCCCGCTGGCCAGCAGCTGGGCGCGTTGCAGTACGTTGCGCAGTTCGCGCACGTTGCCCGGCCAGGTGTGTCGCTGCAACGCGGTGGCCGCGGCGGCGGACAATGGCTTGTCGCCGTCCATGAAGCGTTCGGCCAGCGGCAGGATGTCGCCGGCCCGTTCGGCCAGCGGCGGCAGCGCCAGCTCCACGGTGTTGAGGCGGTAGTACAGATCTTCGCGGAACTGGCCATCGCGGATCATCGCCGGCAGGTCGGCATTGGTGGCACTGATCACCCGCACCTTGACCTGGCGTTCGCGGTTGGAGCCCAGCCGCTCGAAGCGTCCGGTTTCCAGCACGCGCAGCAGTTTCATCTGCCCGCCCAGCGAAAGATTGCCGATCTCGTCCAGGAACAGCGTGCCGCCATCGGCGGCCTCGAACTTGCCTTCGCGTGCCTTGTTGGCGCCGGTATACGCGCCGGCCTCGCTGCCGAACAATTCGGCCTCGATCAGTTCGGCGGGAATGGCGCCGCAGTTGAGCGCGACGAACGGGCCCTTGGCCACCAGCGAATTGGCCTGGATGATCTCGGCGATCTTCTCCTTGCCGGCGCCGTTGGGTCCGGTGATCAGCACCGGCAGTGCCGAGCGCGCCACCTGGCAGGCGAGGTTCACCACGCGCTCGCTGGCCGGGTCGGCAACCACCGCACCGCGCAGGTCGTAGCGGGCTTCCAGCGCCGAGCGGTTGCGCTGCTCGCGCTCGCGGCGGCGGTCCAGCTCGCGACGGGTTTCAGACAGTTCCAGCAGGTTGTTGACCGTGACCAGCAGCTTGCGGTCGTCCCAGGGTTTGGCCAGGTAATCGGCGGCGCCGGCGCGGACCAGGTCCACGGCGCTGCTCAAGTGGGTCCAGGCGGTCAGCAGGATCACCGGCAGGTCCGGATGGCGGGCACGGATCTGCTGGAACAGGGCCTCGCCTTCCTCACCGGAGGTGGTGTCTTCGGTGAAGTTCATGTCCTGGATGACCAGGTCCACCGGATGTTGTTCCAGCAACGCCAGTCCGGCGTCGGGTGACAACGCGTGCAGCGCATCGATGTCGTGCAGCGAGAACAGCACTTCCAATGCGGTGCCGACGCTGGCGTTGTCGTCAATGATCAGGATTGAAGGCATGCGGCATCGAAAGCCAGGAAGTGGAATCAAGAGTACCGGAGCGCCGGGCCAACGTGGAGATGGCCCGGCGCGCGGGTGCCTCAGCTGCGCGGGGTGGGCGGTGCCGGGGGCGCTGGCGGTGCCGGAGGCGCCGGAGGAGCCGCCGGGACTACCTTGCTCCAGGCGGCAGTGGTCACATCCAGGCTCATCTGATCGCCCCTGCGCACCACCGTCATCGGCAGTCGCGTGCGGTGCGTAGCGGCCAGCGTATCGGTCAGGTCGGCGATCGTGCGCACCGGCTTGCCGTCGATGCTCAGGATCCTGTCGCCGGCGCGCACGCCGAAGTAGGTGCCCGGCTCGGTGGTGGTGACCCGCACGATGCCCTGGTTGGCATCCACGACCAGATGATGGTCGCCCTCGCGCCATTCCAGGCGTCCGGTTTCGGTGCGGGTGGAGGTGGTGGCGGCCAGCGCCGGTGCGCTGGCCAGCAGGAAGGACAGCACGAGGGTGGACAGCAGGGTCTTGCGCATATCAGGCACTCCGGGTGGCAACGGCAGGGGGAACGGCGGCGGCACGACGGGCCGGGCCGAAGACAGCGATCTGGCCGAGCAGCCACAACAGCATCGCGCCGATCGGCAGGTAACTGATGGGCATGCGCGGCAGCTCGTAATTGTTCATCAGGTACAGATTGATCGTGTAGGCCATCAACATGCCGAGCACGATGCCGACCGTGGCCAGCAGGAAGTTCTCGGTCTGGAAATAGCGCAGGATCTGCCCGCGGGTCGCCCCCAGCGCACGGCGGATGCCGATCTGCTTGGTGCGCTGCTGCACCCAGAAGCTGGCCAGCCCGACGATGCCCAGTGCGGTCACTACCAACAGGGCGACGCAGACGGTGATCAGCAGGCCGACCATCGCCCGGTCGTTGGCGAAGTACTTCTGGCGCTGCTCTTCATAGGTGCGCTTGCCACGGACCAGGCGGCTGGAATCAACGCGTTCCAGCGCTTTCACCGCCGCTTCGAGCACTTCATTGCGCCGCGCCGGATCGGTGACCCGGATCAGGTAGAAGGCCTCGTCGTAGCCCATGCGCAGCGGCAGGATGAGCGAGAAGCGGGTATCGCCTTCGCGGCTGGTCGGCCGGGCCAGTTCCTTGACTACCCCCACCACCCGCAACGGCATGTGCCCGCTGTAGACGGTCTTGCCCACTGCGGGGGTACCGGGGAACAGTTTGTCGGCCGCGGCCTTGGACAGAATCACCGCCGATCCGTTGGCCTCCAGATTCGGATCGTTCTTGGCGGTCTCCACGTCCTGGTATTCATCGGCCTGGAAGTCACGGCCGGCCACCACTTCCAGGCCCAGCGTGTCCACGGTGCCTTCGCTGCCGAAATACTGCGACGCGCTCAGGGTGGGGCGTTCCTGGTCCGGGGTCAGGCCCAGGCTGGTGTTCCAGGAGTTGTTGCGGAACGGCATCTGGTTCAGCGGCACCACGCTCTTGACCCCGGGGATGCCGCGCAGCGCGGCCAGATCTTCGCGGGTTCGTGCGGCCACGTTGACCTGGGTGCCGATGCCGCCCAGACGGACTTCGACCAGTTCGTTCTCGGCGATGCCGCTGGGCTGGTTGATCTTCTCGATGCGCTGGCCGATCAGGAACAGCGCGTTGCAGACGATCGCGCAGGTCAGCGCGATCTCCAGCACGATCAGTGCGGCGGCGGTCTTGTGCCGGCGCAGCGTGGTGAGGATGGGACGAATATCCATGATGTGCTCCGGATCCTTACTGCGATTTGAGTTGGATGGCGGGGGCAACCTGCATGGCGCGCAGCGCCGGCAGGAACCCGGCCAGCAGGCTGGCCACCAGGGTCAGCCCGAAGGTCAGCAGCAGCATCTGTCCATCCAGCGTGGCCAGCTTGGCGTACTCCACCGGCTGCTGGCGCACGGCATACAGCCCCAGCGCCGCCAGCCCGAGACCCAGCACACCGCCGGCCAGGCCGACCGTTCCTGCTTCGACCAGCGACTGCAGGAAGATCTGCGCACGACTGGCACCCAAGGCCCGCCGCACGCCGATCTCACCGCTGCGACGCAGGAACTTGGCCAGCAGCAGGCCGACGGTATTTACCAGACAGACCAGCAGGAAGCCCATCGCCAGCCACAGCTGCAGGCGCACGTCACCCGGCACCACCTGCTTGTAGTCCAGCCACGCCATCACGTTGCGCAGGCGGACATTGTTGGGACGCTCGAAGCGACCGGCCGCATGCTGCTGGGTGGAGTAGTTGTCCAGGTAGGCACGGAAGTCCGACGCCTGCGAAGCGCTCTCCAGCTCCACCCAGTACTGGATCCAGGTGCAGCTGGCATTGAGCGAGGTTTCGTCGGTCTCGTTCTTGCGTCCGAAGCAATCCATGTTGCCGTTGCGGCCGAACTTCAGGTCCATGGCGGTGGAGAACGGCATGAACACGTCTTCGCTGTCGCCGTACCTGCCGGTTTCCAGGTCGTAGAAGTGCGGGTTCGGATTCCAGGTGTCGAGCACGCCGATCACGGTGAAGGTATTGCCATCCATCCGCAGCGACTTGCCGACGCTGTCGGCACCGTCGAACAGCTTCTGGTTGAGCGTGCGCGAAATCACCGCCACGCGACCGCGGCCCTCGTCCTGGTCGGCCTTCCAGCCGCGCCCGAACAGGAATGGCGCATCGAACATCGTGAAGAAGTCGGCCGAGGTGTAGCGGGCATCGGTGGTGAACGGGCGCAGCGCACTGTTCTCCGGTTCCAGGGTGACACCACCGCCRGTCATCATCGCCTGGTGCTTGGCGTGCTTCTCGCGCAGCAGTGCTTCGGCATCGAAGCGGGTCAGCTGGTCATTGGGTTCTTCACCGGCCTGGTAGCCCAGCATCGGCTGCGGGTCCAGCTGCACGTAGAACAGGCGGTCGCTCTTCTGCGGGATCGGATCGCCGGACAGCACGTGGAATACGGTAAGCGTCGTCATCGACGCACCGATGCCCAGCGCGATGGCGATCACCATCAGCGCGGTCAGCACCCGGTTGCGCCGGAAGCTGCGCAGGGCCAGTCGGAAGTAGTAGGCGAGCATGGTGGCCTCAGTCGTGGGTGGTGGCGACGACAGCACGCGGGGTTGACAGCACCGGCTCGCGCAGCAGGTCGGTGGCCTGGCCATCGACGATGTGCACGTTGCGCTGTGCGCGGGCGGCCAGTTCCGGGTCATGGGTGACCATGACGATGGTGGTCCCGGCGGCGTTGATTTCCTCCAGCAGTTCCATCACCCCGCGTGCCATCTGGCTGTCCAGGTTGCCGGTCGGTTCATCGGCCAGCAGCAGGCGCGGGCTGCCCGCCAGGGCGCGTGCGATTGCCGCGCGCTGCTGCTGTCCGCCCGAGAGCTCGGCCGGGTAGTGCTTCATGCGCGAGCCCAGCCCGACCTGGCCCAGCGCCTTTTCGATGCGCTGCTTGCGCTCGGCGGCGGGCATGCCGCGATAGCGCAGCGGCACATCGACGTTGTCGAACAGGTTGAGGTCGGAGATCAGGTTGAAACCCTGGAAGATGAAGCCGATTTTCTGGTTGCGCAGGCGGCTGCGCGCATCGTCGCCGAGCTTGCTGACGTCCTGGCCATCGAGCATGTAGGTGCCGCTGGTGAAGGTTTCCAGCAGGCCGGCGATGTTGAGGAACGTGGTCTTGCCCGAGCCGGACGGACCGGTCACGGCGACGAACTCGCCTTCGCGGACGTGCAGGTCAAGCGACCGCAGGGCATGGGTTTCCACCTGTTCGGTGCGGAACACTTTGGCGACCGCGCGCATCTCGAGCATGACTGTTTTCCTTACCGTTGGTTGAGGATGAAATGTGTTGTGGATATCAGTTGATGGACACGTGCTCGGCATCGCCGAACAGATCGCTGCCGGAGACCACGACGCGATCGCCGGGCTGCAGGCCAGAGAGGATTTCCACTTCGCCCAGGCTGCTCACACCGAGCTTGACCGGGCGGCGCACCGCGGTGCTGCCGTCCATGACGTAGGCCTGGCCGTTGCCCTGTTCGACGAACGGGCCGCGCTCGACCTTGAGCACATTGCGACGGGTATCGAGCACCACCCGGGCCTGCATGCGCTGGCTCTGGCGCAGACCCTGCGGCTGCTTGTCGGAGAAGCGGATGCGGGCGTTGACTTCACCGGCGACCACTTCCGGGGACACCGCGCTGATCTCGCCCGGGAAGGGCTGGCCGTTGCCGCTGGTGAGCTGGGCCGGGATGCCGATCGCCAGCTCGCGGGCGAAGCTCTCGGGCACCTTGATCTCGATCTCGAAGCGCGACAGATCGACCACGCCCAGGATCGGCGCATTGGCGATCACGTTGGTGTGCTGGGTGGCCTGCACCTGGCCGACCTGGCCGTCGAACGGCGCGCGCAGGGTGAGTGCATCGACCTGGCGCTGCACCTCGGCTACCACCGCCTTCTGGCGTTCGGCCAGCAGGTGCTTGTTGCGTGCGTCCAGGTCGGCGCCCTGGCCCTGCAGGCGTGCGTCGGTCTGCGCGTTGGCCAGCTGGATGTCGGCTTTCTTGAGGCTGTCATTGGCCTTGGCCAGGTCGATCTGCGGCACCGCACCGCCGTCGAAGCCGCGCTGGTAGCGCTGCAGGTCGCGGTCGGCAGCCTGCCGCTCGATGCTGGCCTGGTCGGTTTCCTTGCGTGCCTTGGCACGGGCCAGGGTGGCATCGAGGGTGGAGCGGCTCGCTTCGGCTTCCAGGCCGGCCAGGGTGGCCTGTTCCTGGGCGAGCTTGCTGCGCAGTTCCGGGCTGTCGATCACCGCCAGTTCCTGGCCCTTCTTGACCACGTCGCCGGCCACCACCTTCAGGTCCACGGTACCGGCGGAGATGGCGTACAGGATCGGGCTGTTGGCGGCGATGACCCGGCCGTCGGCGGCGATGTCGCGGACCAGGTCGCCGCGGGTGACCTCGGCGATGCGCACCCGCGCCCCGTCGAAGGAGCGGCTGGCGCCCAGCCAGGCGCGGACAGCGAAGCCGATGGCCAGCAGCACCACCAGTGCGGCCAGGCCCGGCCACAGCCAGCGCTTCCACGGGGCTGCCGTGCCGGCAACGGAGAGGGTCTGGTCCTGGGCGGAAGTGTCGCGGATCATCGGGCTCGTTCGCGGTTGGGTTGCCGAGTACAAAGCAGATCCCGTGCCAACTTTTGGCCATTTGAAATCAATGGCTTGCGAGGGCGACCTGCTTGTCCGCGTGTCCGCGGACACCCGCCGGACACTTTCGTTAAGCGGACAGCGGCGTCCCGGACACGGGGGCCACGCTAGAATGCGAGGCTCGATACGTGGGATCAGAATCTATGTGCGGCATTGTGGGAGCGATCGCGAATCGCGATGTGGTACCGGTCCTCATCGAAGGGCTGAAGCGATTGGAATATCGCGGCTACGATTCCTCCGGCATCGCCGTGCTCGACCAGCGCCAGGCACAGCCCGACGTGCGCCGCGTCCGCCGCACCGGCCGCGTGGCCGAGATGGAGAAGGCTGCCCTCAGTGAGGGCTTCGACGCGTCGCTGGGCATCGGCCATACCCGCTGGGCAACGCACGGTGGCGTCACCGAAGCCAACGCGCATCCGCATATCAGCCACGGCGTGGCGCTGGTGCACAACGGCATCATCGAAAACCATGAAGAACAGCGCGAGAAGCTGCGCGCGCTGGGCTATGTGTTCGAGTCGCAGACCGACACCGAAGTGATCGCGCACCTGATGCACCATCACCTCAAGGATGGCGACACCCTGCTGTCGGCACTGCAGCGCACGGTCAAGGAACTCACCGGCGCCTACGCGCTGGCGGTGATGAGCCGGGCCGAGCCGGAGCACTTCGTGTGCGCGCGCATGGGCTGCCCGCTGCTGGTAGGCCTGGGCGAGGGCGAGAACTTCGTCGCCTCCGATGTCTCGGCGATCCTCTCGGCCACCCGCACGGTGATCTTCCTGGAGGAGGGCGATACCGCCGACATCCGCCGCGATGGCGTGCAGGTCTATGACGAGCACAATCTGCCGGTGGTGCGCGATGTGCACCTGTCCGATGTGTCGCTGGCGTCGCTGGAACTGGGCCCTTACCGTCACTTCATGCAGAAGGAAATCCACGAGCAGCCGCGCGCGCTGGGCGACACCATCGAAGCGGCGATCGACGCCGGTGGGTTCCCGGCCGAGCTGTTCGGCAAGACTGCAGAAAGCGTGCTGGCTGGCATCGAAGGCGTGCAGATCCTGGCGTGTGGCACCAGTTACTACTCTGGTCTGACCGCGCGCTACTGGATCGAATCCATTGCCGGGTTGCCGTGCAGCGTGGAAATCGCCAGCGAATACCGTTATCGCGCGGCATATGCCAACCCCAGGCACCTGATCGTGACCATCTCCCAGTCCGGTGAAACCCTGGACACGATGGAAGCGCTGAAGTACGCAAAGTCGCTGGGCCACCTGCATACGTTGTCTATCTGCAACGTGCCCGAAAGCGCGATCCCGCGTGCCAGCGAACTGGTCTGCTACACCCGCGCCGGCGCCGAGATCGGCGTGGCCTCGACCAAGGCCTTCACCACCCAGCTGGCCGCGCTGTTCCAGCTGACCGTGGTGCTGGGCAAACTGCACGGGCGCATCGATGCCGCGCAGGAAGCGGACTACCTGGAGCAGCTGCGTTTCCTGCCGGGCAGCGTGCAGCATGCCTTGAACATGGAGCCGCAGATCGCCGCATGGGCCGAGCGTTTCGCCCGCAAGAGCAGCGCGTTGTTCCTTGGTCGCGGCCTGCATTACCCGATCGCGCTGGAAGGCGCGCTCAAGCTGAAGGAAATCACCTACATCCACGCCGAGGCCTATCCGGCCGGCGAGCTCAAGCACGGTCCGTTGGCCCTGGTCGACGAAGACATGCCGGTGGTGGTGATCGCGCCCAACGACAACCTGCTGGAGAAGGTCAAATCCAACATGCAGGAAGTGCGCGCGCGCGGCGGTGAGTTGTTCGTGTTCGCCGACCAGGACAGCAACTTCGTCGAGTCCGAGGGGGTGCACGTGATCCGCACGCCGCGTCACGCCGGCGTGCTCAGCCCGGTGGTGCACACCATCCCGGTGCAGCTTCTCGCCTATCACACTGCATTGGCACGCGGCACCGACGTGGACAAGCCGCGCAACCTGGCCAAGAGCGTGACGGTGGAGTGAGTCGGCGGCGTGCGCTGAGGTGGTGGTCAGATGGAATAATTAGTCCAATTGCGGAATAGTTGGGCCAACTGGAGATGGTCTGCGGACCAGAAGCGCGGAATGGTTAGTCCAACCCGGGAGACGGGTGAGGGTGGGTGCCCTTGCCCTTCTTTGCTTTTGGAGTTGCCCACGCTGTGCGGAAGCAACTTTCTCGCAAATCGATGGCACTGGATACGAGCCTGTTGAATTGATTAGGGGTAGCATTAGCCATGCGCTGACGTGGCCCGAGATCATGAGTAGGCCGTTTCAAATTGGTGATCCCGGCATGTAGGGCCAGCTCTAAGGGTGTTCACCCAGATTGCTAAGGCTTGGTGCCGAACCGAGATGGAACAGTCAGCGATCTTTGGACAGCCCGTGGATGCTTTCGCTTCTTTGAAGGCGGGCGCCCGGGGGGAACGTCCGTTCGAGACACTTGAACGCGTGAGTTCCGTGCTTGGCATCTATCGTGCGCTGTACACGATCCCTGCCAGCAGCAAGCTGATCTGTGGTCTGCGAGCGGCTGAGCTGGCGCACCGGGAAGTGCTTCTATCGAGTTCCCATGTTCGCTATGTTTCTATAAATGCAAGCGACGTTCAGACACTGACCGCTCGCTCGTGCCAGCAACTCCTGAGCTGCTCTGAAAAATTTGGTGTGCCGCGATTTGAGAGGCTCGCTGGCCTTGCAGGCCTCCCGACTCGTGTGGCATTCGCATTCGGGGGACTTCCCGTCGCTCCATTGTGCTAGTTGATCTCCCGTCGACGCTTCCGGCAAGCTCAACGCGTCCGGATGAAAGAGTCAGTTCGGCCCGTTGGTATCAGATTCAACGGCACAATCGGGCAGTGCACGCTATTGTTTTCGCAGTATGCGCCGCAGTACTCTGCGTTAAACGGCTGCAGCCGTGATTGCACGTCGCCGCGGGACAGCAGGATGATCTTGGGTCACTGCTTTAGTCGGTGTCCCGCGGTGACCTACTGCTCGCATAACAATGAGGGAGTTGGCATGTACCTTGGGAAGGCTTCGTTGGTTGTGTCTGCCACAGCGATGTTGTTCTGTGCTCAAGCCGACGCTGCACAACGTCCGATTGACGATGTTCAGGCGATCAGGCAAGTGATGGAATCATTCCGGTTGTCGTTGCTGCAGAAAGACAAGGTGGCCTACATGGGCCTGTTCTTTTCGGACAAGCCGGATGAGATCGGATGGCAGTTTGTGTCGGAAGACAAGCGCCTTTCGGCAATTCGAAAACAAAACCCCGACGCCATCAAGGCACGGCGGATTTCCTCGAACAATTTCATCTCCCTGATCGACGAGTCTGTTTCGACCGCCGAGCGCCGCGAAGAAACATTCAGCGACGTCAAGATAGAGACGGATGGAGATGTTGCATCCGTCTCGTTCGATTATGAATTCCTTGCGAACAACACAAAAGTGAATTGGGGCAAGGAGGCATGGCAGCTTGTACGGACTGAAACAGGATGGAAGATTTTCTCGGTGGTCTACTCAATGCGGGACAAGCGCAGTGAAGTGGGCCGGTAAAGCATGCCATTGGGCGGAGGATTACCGACGGCGCCGGCCAGTCATCCCGTCGCCCAGTTGCTGGCTGCAGCTCGCTGACGTCCGCGACAGGTGGCCATGTCAGAGTTGGCGCTCGAACTGCAGCTTGATGCCTGTATCGCTGTCAGTTGCGTAGAGCCGTGAATTGCGTGAGGTGGGGGCGTTGAACTGCGTCGTCAATCCGTCCGTTTGATGCAATAGATTGGAAAGGGAAAGTGTTAGTTTGCTTTTCTTGTCCAGCTTGAGGGTCGCGTAGACATCGAGCGTGCGCCCAGGCGAAGTTCCCGTGCTCCAGAATTCGCTGACCCGGGTGAAGCTCTTGCCGCTATAGGAAAAGTCAAAGCCCGTTGAAAAACTATCTGAAGCAACCCACTCCGCCCCTATCGTTCCGCTGAAGGGTGTCTGGGTAGCTAGGTGGTTGTCGGGGCCCGGCACGCTGTCGACGCTCGACCAGTTGCGAGTCAGGTTGCCGTGGAACTGAATGTTTTCGTCGGTTTTGATCAGGTCCTGCAGCGAGAATTTTGCCTCCAGCGTAATGCCATGGGTGCGAGCCTGTCCTGCATTGACCGGCATCGATATCCAGATGCCGTCCTGCTCGAACAGTCTGTTGATGGTCACCTCGTCTATCCGACGCGCGTAAGCGCTGAGGCTGATCATCGCGTTCTCGCCAAAATAACGCTCGTAGGCTGCGTCCACGCCCCAGGCGATCTCGGGCAGCAGGTCGGGATTTCCCTGAATATCGGGATTGGTTGGTGAGTTTCCGTTGTTGACGGTGTAGCGGCGAGGCACGAGCGTGCGCGGCGCTGGGGAACTGAAGGTGCGCGCCACCCCGAACCGAACCTGGTCCTTCTTGGTGCCGGGCACCTTCCAGACCGCCTGCACGATGGGGCTGAACACACTCGAGTCGTTGCCTACCGATGCAWTCGTGGGTCCTTCAACGTGGGTGTACAGGCCTTCCCAGCGAGCGCCGAGATAAATCTGCAGACTGTCCCGTGCCTCCCATTCATCCTGCGCATACAACGCGATGCGTTTGACGCCTGCGCGGTAGCTCTCGTCAATGATATCGAGCACCGTACCCTGCGGGTCCAGGTCGTGTTGCAGGCGGGCTTCGCTGCGCGCTGTGTAAGCGCCATCCCAGCCCAGCGCGATGGAGTGACTGTCGCCCGCCTGCACCAGGTACTTGCCAGTAGTGGTGTAGTTCCTGTCGATCGCATCGGAAACAACCTGGCGGTCCAGCGCGAAATCACCGGTTGGTGAAAAACCGAGGAAGTTGAAGTTGGTGTCGCGCTTGAGGTAGTTGAGGCCGAGTTTGGCGTTCAACGTCGCGCCGGATTCATACGTGTGCTTCCAGTTCAGGTCGGTTCGGCCCGACCACGCGCGGGAGTCATTGATCCATACGTTGCGGGGATAGTCGGTGGGGCCGCCCACCAGAACATTCTCCTGGCGGTCACGCGTCCACTCTTCCCTCGAGTGCTGCACAAGGCTGTTCCAGGTAAGTGCGTTGTCTTCGTCGAACTTCCAGTTCAACCTTGGCGCGAGATTGAATGTGGTGGTAGTTCCATTGAAAAGTTCTTTGGTCTTGCGAAGGCTATCGATGCTTCCGTCAGCATCTGATTCGCTGTCCGTTATCAGCGCATGGATGCGACTCTTGGGGCGACTCGCCACTGCGTTCAGCGACCAGGAAAGATTGCCGTGCTTGTCCGACAGCAGCATGCTTGCACTGGGGTACCATTCTCCACCGTCCTTGCCCGCATTGAGCTTCAGGGTGCGCTGCACTGTGCTGCCGTGATTGCGTAGCACCACGTTGATCGTGCCGGCTATTGCCTTGGTGCTGTACTCGGCGACAGCCGTAGGCAGGATCTCGATGCGCTCAATCAGATCCGGGCTGATTGAATCGAGTGAGAAGTCGCTTGAAACGGGGCTGCCGTCGACCAGAATCTGCACATACCCGCCGCCCAATCCACGCATGCGGACACCATCGATGGGTGACACAGTTACGCCGGGTAGCCGACGCATCACGTCACTCAAGTTGTTGTCGTTGTGACGCTCGATCTCCTTGCGACCGAAGACGACGCGGTTGGTAATCTCATAACGCCGCGAGTCGGAATCATTGGGTGCCGTGACATTGACTGCGGACAACTTGGTCGCTGCCTGCGCAGCGGTTGTAGCGGCGCTGTCAGGTGCCCCGGAGGCGGGTATCGCAGTGTCGCTGTTGCCGTCAGCTGCTTGGCCTCGAACGGCTGCCGGCGGGGAGGTCTGACCGCTGACCACCCCGGGTACAACCAATGGCAGCAATGCCAGATAAAGGGCGTGTCGTCGCAATGCAGCACGGGAATGGTTGATTAGTGTCATGGAGTTCAGTTGAGGCGGCAATCGCTACGTATTGGGCAGTGAGGAACGCTCAAGCGGACACGCGCGCGAAATCGCACCTTCTGCGATGCGCGGCCAACTTCGTGTGCTTCAATCTGCGTCGTGAGGGCATGCCGCCCGGACCCTTGCGACGCAAGCCAGTGATGACGGTCACACTGTGCGTTGTTGCGTCGGCTGAGAAGGCAAATCATCCGTGATAATTAGTCCCCGCATCGTGCGAGTGGTAGCGCTTGACTATAAGGCAAGCTACTGGAGGATTGTCAATAGGAAATTCCTGACATTCAGATGCGCCGCCAATAAACTGTGCGGGACTTCAGCTTCGCGATGTTGACGGCCTTCGCCGGCCTCGGATATGGTCGGCACACTTACGGAAGGCTCGGTGCATGGCATCAACTGCCGAGGCGGTTTAAACAGGTTTTGCATGCTGGGGCCACGAGCGGCATCGGGCCTGCAGACTTGCACCTTTCGGAACATTCGTGACGTGAAGAAAAGGACTTCTATGTTGTCAGTCACTGGATCGAGGCGCGTTCCGCTCATCTGGCATGCAGGGGAAGGTGATGTCGGCCTGGGCTCCAGATATTTTCCGAGCGTTCTTCCGGCGCAGGCAGCGTGATGCCATCCCCGTATTCGACGCCGGTACGCCTGTGTTCGAGTAGTTCCCCGCTTCACCTGGAACTGGGCGGCGAGCTGGATGGCTACACGATTGCCTACCGTACCTGGGGGCGCTTGTCTCCTGCCGCCGACAACGCCGTCATAATCTGCCATGCGCTCACTGGCTCGCCGGACGCCGATGACTGGTGGTCGCCGTTGTTCGGCCCGGGATTGGCATTCGATCCGGAGCGCGACTTCATCGTGTGCAGCAATGTTCTGGGTGGTTGCTATGGAAGTACTGGCGCTGCATCGATCGACTGCTTGGGCCAGCGCTATGGCAGGCGATTTCCTGCATTGACCATCCGCGACCAGGTGCGTGCCCAGATGCGCTTGGCCGACGAACTTGGCGTGCGGTCGATCAGCATGGTTGCGGGTGGTTCGATGGGAGGCCTGCAGGCATTGGAGTGGGCGCTGCTCGATCCGCAGCGCGTCCGCGCGCTGGCAGTGGTGGCGGCCAGTGCACGACATTCGGCCTGGTGCAGGGCATGGAGCGAAACCCAGCGGATGGCGATACATTCAGACCCCGCCTTTCTTGCGGGTGACTACGCCGACCAGGCGCCGCCGATTGCCGGTCTGGGCGCAGCACGTGCCATCGCCATGATGACCTACCGGTCCGCTCGGATGTTCGAGCAGCGGCACGCAGGCGTGGCAGTCGCGCCGCAGTCCGGTAAGGAGGGGCACAGCAGCGATTCGGTGCGTGAGTGGCTGCATCACCATGGCAGGCACTTCGTCGGGCGATTCGACGCAAATGTGTACCTGTCGCTGATCGATGCAATGGACCGCCATGACATCGGGTGGAAACGTGGCGGTGTGGAGGCGGCCTTGAATGGCATCCGTCAGCCGGCCATCGTCATCTCCATCAGTAGCGACTGGCTCTATCCTCCTTCTGAACAGCGCGAAATAGCCGAGGGGTTGTCGCAGGCTAAGTACGTGGAGATCGACTCCGAACAAGGGCATGACGGCTTTCTTATTGACGCGGCAATGCTGGAGCCGCACTTGACGCGTTTTCATGAGGTCCAGCGCCGCCGCGCCGGAGAAACAATCGCCGAAGGATATGTCGCATGAATGTTGAGGCTTCCGCCGTTCCAGTCGCGCCTGAATGCCGGGAAGACCGCATAAATCGCGTTGATCTCGTGCTGATCGGTGCCCGCGGCCAGGTTGGCAGCGCGTTTAGGCGGCAGCTGGCAAGGCAGGCTGCGTCGCTTCGCGGCGAAGGTCTGGATCTTCGTCTGATCGCTGCCTTTGACCGGCGTGGCCTGGCGTTCGATGAGGATGGTCTGGCGTCTGCGCACATTGAAGTGGACATGCAGATGCGCAAGCCTGGTGATCAGGCGCAGCTGCTGGAGTATCTGCGCGGCGGCAGCGCGCACCGCCCCATGGTGATCGACTGTACAGCGAGCGATGAGATCGCGGACCTCTACATGCCACTACTGGCTGCTTCCATTGGCGTGGTGGCGGCGAACAAGCGGGCCAATGCTCGTGACCTGCACAGTTACCGGGAGTTGCAGCGGCTCTCACGCGAAAACCGCGTTCCGTACTGCTACGAGACCACGGTAGGCGCCGCCATACCGCTGCTTGGCCCATTGCGTGACCTGCGCCTGCGTGGCGAGCAGGCCACCTCCATCCAGGGTGTGCTTTCGGGCTCGTTGAGCTACATCCTGCACCGGCTGCACGAGGGGTGCCCGTTCTCCACGGCGGTCGAGAACGCCAGGCAGATGGGCTATACCGAGCCCAACCCACTTGAGGATCTGCGTGCGGTGGATCTGAGTCGCAAGCTGCTGGTGCTCGCTCGCGAAGCCGGTTTCATGCTTGAGTTGGAAGATCTTGTTATATCGCCGCTGACCGAATCCGACCACATCGAGATTCCGCTGTTGGTGGACAGCCTGCGCGGAGACGATGCAGCGTGGGCGAAGCGGGTGGCTGAAGCCGAGGCGCGCGCCGAGCGTCTGGTGGTGATGGCGCAGGTGGATCGCCATGGGGGACGCATTGGCCTGCAGAGCGTTTCTGCCAGCTCAAGCTACGCCCAGATGCTTCCGGGGGAGAACCGGATCGTGATCCACACCGAACTGCAGGACACGGTGCCGCTCTCGCTTGGCGGACCGGGTGCGGGTGTCGAAATAACCGCGGCAGGCGTGCTGAGCGACATCGTTTCGGCCGCGTTTCGCGGAGCCGACTGAGATGACGTTTCTTCCCGAATTACTGCTACGTCACGGACGCGAGCAACCAGAGCGGGTCGCTTATCGTTTCATCCAGGGGGTATCGACTCCTCATACGTTGACGTATGGGGAGCTCGTACGTGCAGCGACCACGCTGGCACGAAAGTTCCAAAGCCGTGGCTGGAGAGGGGAACGGGTACTGCTTGTGTGCCGTAGTGAGCACCACTTCGTTGTCGCCTTCCATGCCTGCCTGCTAGCCGGTGCGGTAGCGGTTCCGACAGCACCGCCGCGCAGGAAGAACCTGGCGGACCGCTTGTACTTGCTGGCACGCGATGCAGGTGCGTCGGCCATGGTCTGCGACGGCGATGACGCGCTGCAGGCCGCTGCAGGGTTGGAGCATGCATTGGATGTGGTGGATATGCGCAGTGCGCCGGTACCCGTTGATGGCGACCAGTGCGATGTGCTGGGGTCCACTGACGGTGCGCAGCTTGCCTTCCTGCAGTACACGTCCGGCTCCACTGGCGACCCCAAAGGGGTGGCGGTGAGCCATGCCAATCTGGCCGACAACAGTGAATCGATTCGCGTTTCGATGGGCACCTCGGAACGCTCCAATATTCTTATCGGCCTGCCGTTGTTTCATGATATGGGCCTGGTGGGCGGGGTGCTGCAGTCGGTATATGTGGGATGCACCACCAGCTTCGTGCCGCCCGCGGAGCTGGTCCAGTTTCCAGAGCGTTGGCTTGGGTTGATTGCCTCGCTGCGGATCACCACCAGCGGCGGACCCAACTTCCTGTATGAACTCGCCGCAGAAGCAGTGACCGAGCACGATCTTGAGGGGCTGGATCTTTCCTGTTGGGAGGTGGCCTTCTGCGGAGCCGAGCCGATCCGAGCCGATACCATTGCACGCTTCACGCAGCGATTCGCAAACGCCGGGTTCCGTGCTGGCGCTTTTTATCCCTGTTACGGCATGGCGGAAGCAACGCTTTTCATCACCGGTGGCCGTGTCGGTGCGAAACCAAGGATGCTGCTACGGGATGGAATCGAGGTGGTCTGCTGTGGCCAGCCGGCGCCCGGCACGCTTTTGAAGATCGTGGACCCGGAAAGCCGCCTGACATTGCCGGATGGCACATTGGGCGAAATATGGGCAGCCGGTGGTGGAGTCGCACAGGGCTACTGGCGCCGCAGCCAGGAGAGCCAGCAGGTGTTCCAGGCGACGCTGCCGGGTGAGGATGGCCAAGCTTGGCTCAGAACAGGCGATCTGGGCTGGATACAGAATGGACAACTGTATGTTTTTGGGCGCCTCAAGGATCTGATCATCGTCAACGGCCGCAACCATGCGCCCCAGGACATCGAAGCGACCGTCGAACTGGCGTGTAGCGCTTTCAGGACCGGTGGTACGGCCGCGTTCTCCGTCGAATCCGGTGCGAACCCCGTTCGCCTTGTCGTAGTGGCCGAGGTGGAGCGTGAATGGGTACGGCGGGAGAGTGAATGGCCGAGCCTGGCGGCTTCTGTCCGCACCTCCGTGCGTACCGGGCATGGCCTTAGCGTCGCCGATGTGGTGCTGATACGGCCGGGCGCGCTTCCCAGGACTTCCAGCGGAAAAGTGCGCCGTTCGCAATGCCGTACAGACTACCTGGCGGGGTTGCTTCCTTCCGTTGCGCCGCCGCTTCCCGCGTGATGATCACACGCGCTGCCCGGCAGGTGCTTCTGCTGCCGGGTCCCCAAGATTGTTCCGCTTCGGAGATATGAGTTGCATGGACAGCTATGAAGAGGCGTTGCTCGTTGCATTGCGCGACACGCTTGGTGATGGCACGGAGCTCGATGCGCAAACCTGCTTTGCCGAGGTGGGCCTGGACTCACTGAGTGGTTTGCGATTCCTGCGCAAAGCACAGGATGCAATTGGTGTTGAGATCGATTTTGAATGGTTGTTCGATCATCCGAGCATCGCCGAGCTGGCTCTATTTCTGCGCACGCAGGGTGGCGCGCAGGACGATTCCTCGTCCACGTGAATCGAATCCCGGAGTCGCTGCGAATGAATGTGAAGGTCGATTCGGCATGGTTTCCTCTCTCACCCGCACAGAGGAGCCGCTGGTTCATGTACCAGTGGGCACCCGAGCGTCGGGCGCAGCACAACAACATATTTGCCGTCCGTCTGCGGGGAGTTGTTTGCGAGACCCGCATGGCTGGTGCTCTRCAGGCGTTGGCGGAGCGTAATCCCATGCTGCGTGCACGCATCGTCGAAAGGGATGGCGAGCCAATGCAGTGCACCGATCATGTGGCGCAGGTGCCATTGCGGCGCACCAGTGCCAAGCAGTGGGATGACGGCCGCCTGAGAGCAGCAGTCCTGGCCGAAACGTTGACGCCATTCGGGCCGGAGCAGCCGCTCGTGCGCGGCCACCTGTTCGATTACCGTGATGATGAGGCGGTATTCGTGCTGAGCATGGATCATCTCATCAGTGATGGATGGTCATACTGGCGCCTGCTCGCTGAACTCGGCCAGCTGTTGCGTGGCCGTTGCATGGCCGATGATGGTGGCGATGGTGCAACCTATCGCGATTATGTCCAGTGGCAGCGTGGCTGGATGAACTCGCCGGAGGCGGCGAGGCAGCGCGACTATTGGCTGGAGCGACTTGCCGGGGATCTGCCGGAGTTGCGCCTTGGTTTTGCCGAACACACACATCCGGAGCAGGCACAGCAGGGTTCCATTCGCATTGATGTTTCTGCCGGGCAACTGGGTGCACTGCGTGCGTTGGCATCTCGGCAGGCGGCAAACCTGTTTACCGTCATTCTGAGCGCGTTCCAGATCGTCCTTCAGCGCTACACCGCGCAGGAGGACCTCATTGTGGGGTGTCCCATGCCCGCGCGCGGCGATGGACGATGGGACGCGGTCGTCGGGGATTTCGTCAACATGGTGCCGCTGCGGACGCGGGTTGGCGCCGAAGATACGTTGGCCGAGGTGATGCGCAAGTCGCGCAACGATKCGCTCGCTGGCCTGGCGCGTCAGGAATACCCCTTCCAGGCATTGATCGAAGCACTGCGCCTGTCGCGCGCGGCCACCCACCCGGTTTTTCAAGTCATGTTCGCTTTCCAGAAGGCCCGCTACGACGAGGGGCTGAGTCGATTGTGGAGTTTTGACGACGGCGAGAGAACCGGTCTGCAGTGGGGTGATCTTTCGCTGGCGGCGTACCATCTCGAGCAGCCACTTGGGTTGGAGGGCATCGCATTGTCCCTTCAGGTACTAGAAGCTGGCGAAACGCTGCGCTGCGAGTTTTCCTTCGATCACGTCAGGCTGGAGCGCGAGGCCATTGAGCGGCTGGCGGCTTCCTTTGTGCTTGTGATGGACGCGATGGCGTCGAGTGATCCAGCCACCCGGGTGGCTGACTTGCCGATCGTGCCAGAGCATGCGCGTACACGCATGCTGCAGGACTTCAACGATACCGGGCTGGTCCGCGACGAGGGCATGCTGCTGCACGGGTACTTCGAGGCACAGGTGCGGCGCAATGGTGATGCGGTGGCATTGGAGTTTGAAGACTGCCAATTGAGCTACTCCGAACTGAACTGCCGCGCCAACCGCCTAGCCCACCGGTTGATCGCACAGGGCGTGGGGCCGGATGACCGGGTGGCCGTGTGCCTTCGGCGCGGTGTGGACATGGTCGTGGCGTTGCTGGCCGTGCTCAAGGCTGGTGGCGCCTACGTGCCGCTGGACCCGGGCTACCCTGCCGAGCGCCTGGCCTTCATGCTGGCAGACAGCGCACCGCGCTGCGTACTGGCCCAGACGACGTTGCGCGAGGTGGTGCCGGCCAGTGACGCCGCTGTGCTGTGGCTGGATGAAGAGGCGCTGCAGCAGCAACCGGACCATGATCCCGACACCGCAGCCCTGGGACTGCGGCCGCAGCATCTGGCGTACGTGATATACACCTCTGGTTCGACCGGGAAGCCGAAGGGGGTGATGATTGGACACGGCAACGCCGCCAACTTCATCGCCTGGAGCCTGCACGAGTTTGAGCCGCAGGTGCTTTCGCGCGTGGTCTTCTCGACGTCGATCAATTTCGACTTGCATGTGTTCGAGTTGTTCGCGCCGCTGGCTGCGGGAACGACAACGGTATTGGTGCCGGACCTGATTTCAGCCGGTGCGGTTCTGAACACGGCAACGCTGGTCAATACCGTGCCTTCGGCGATCGCTGCCGTACTCGACTCGGGCGCGACCCTGCACGGTGTCCGTCAGGTGAATCTGGCCGGGGAGCCTCTGAAGGCTGCATTGGTGGGACGGCTGTTCGAGCGAACGGCAATCGACACGGTGTCCAATCTGTATGGCCCATCGGAAACCACGACCTACTCGACGTGGGTCTCAATGCCGCGTGCCGGCGGCTTCATCGCGCATATCGGCCGTCCGATCGGCAATACGCAGGTGTACATCGTAGACAGCCGGCTGCAGCCGGTTCCGGCAGGCGTGACGGGTGAGATCCTGATTGGTGGCGCAGGCGTGGCACGTGGATACCTGGGGCGTGAAGAACTGACCGCAGAGCGCTTCATCGCGGTTCCCTTCGCTGGTGGTGGTGGCAAGGTCTACCGGACCGGTGATCTGGGGCGCTGGCGCGCCGACGGCAGCATCGAGTACCTGGGTCGCAACGATTTCCAAGTCAAGCTGCGCGGATTCCGTATCGAACTGGGTGAGATCGAGGCCGTGTTGGCAGATTGTGCCGGTGTACGCGAGGCTGTAGTGGTGGCGCGGGCGGATGCGGGCGGCGAGCAGCGCCTGGTTGCCTACTACGTGGCCGATGCTGATGCTGCACCTACGGCGCAGGTGCTGCGTCAGCAGGTCGCGCGGACGCTGGCTCCCTACATGGTGCCCAGCGCCTTCGTGTGCCTGCCAGCAATGCCGCTTACACCCAACGGCAAGCTGGATCGCCAGGCGCTGCCCATACCGGGGCTGGATGCCTCGGTCACGCGCGGGTATGTCGCACCAGAGGCGGGGATGGAGCAGGTGCTGGCCGCGATCTGGGCCGAGCTCCTGGGCGTGGAACGGGTCGGGCGGCATGACGATTTCTTCGAACTGGGAGG
>NZ_JBFULC010000028.1:0-58365 GCF_056400525.1 Stenotrophomonas sp. P5_A9 | reverse complement strand
GGCCGCTGCACCTGCGGCCGCCGCCGAGGCTGCACCGGCAGCGGCGCCCGCCAAGGCCGCCGCCGCATCCGCACCCACCCCTGCCGCCAAGCAGGACGCGCGCGGCGCGGTCACCAATGGCGTACTCAACGCCGGTGAAGCCCCGCTGGCCTCGCCGGCCGTGCGCCGGCGCGCGTGGGACTTGGGGATCGAGCTGCGCTACGTGCCGGCCACCRGCGCGGGCGGTCGCATCCTGCAGGCCGATCTGGACGCCTACGCCGCCGCCGGTGGCAAGGCGCAGCCGGTCGGCGGCAGTGCCGGTGGCAGCAGCTACGCGCGCCGTACCGGCGAGCAGCAGGTGCCGATCATGGGCCTGCGCCGCAAGATCGCGCAGAAGATGCAGCAGTCCTGGACGACCATTCCGCACATCACCTATGTGGAAGAAATCGACGTCACGGAAGTGGAAGCCCTGCGCGCCAAGCTCAACGAGCGCTGGGCCAAGGAGCGCGGCAAGCTGACCCTGCTGCCGCTGCTGGCACGCGCCGTGGTGCTGGCCGCACGCGACTTCCCGCAGATGAACGCCCGCTATGACGATCAGGCCAACATCGTGACCCGCTATGAGGGCGTGCAGCTGGGCATCGCGACCCAGAGCGAGGTCGGCCTGTCGGTGCCGGTGGTCGCGCATGCCGAGTCGCTGGATCTGTGGCAGACCGCCACCGAGATCGCGCGCCTGGCCAACGCGGTGCGCGTGGGCAAGGCCACCCGTGAGGAGCTGTCCGGCTCGACCATCACCATCAGCAGCCTCGGTGCGGTGGGCGGTGTGGTCTCGACCCCGATCATCAACCATCCGGAAGTGGCGATCGTCGGCGTCAACCGCATCATCGAACGCCCGATGTTCCGCGAGGGCCAGGTGGTGGCGCGCAAGCTGATGAATCTGTCGTCCTCGTTCGACCATCGCATCGTCGATGGCATGGATGCGGCCGAGTTCGTGCAGGCGATCCGTACGCGCCTGGAAACCCCGGCCCTGCTGTTCGTGGAGTAAGCGATGTCCAATACCCTTCAAACCCAGCTGCTGATCATCGGCGGCGGTCCCGGCGGTTACATCGCCGGCATCCGCGCCGGCCAGCTCGGCGTCAAGACCATCGTGGTCGAGGGCGTCAATCCGGGTGGCACCTGCCTCAACATCGGCTGCATTCCCTCCAAGGCGCTGATCCATGCCGCCGAGGAGTTCGCCAAGGTCACCGCGTATGCGGAAGGCACCTCGCCGCTGGGCATCAGCGTGCAGGCCCCGTCGCTGGACCTGGCCAAGACCGTGGCGTGGAAGGCCGGCATCGTCAAGAAGCTGACCGGTGGCGTCAGTGCACTGCTGAAGAAGAACGGCGCGCAGCTGATCAAGGGCTGGGCCACGATCGTCGACGGCAAGACCGTCGAGATCGCCGGTGCCGCGGAAGACGGCGGCACGCTGCGCATCACCTGCGAGCACCTGCTGCTGGCCACCGGTTCGGTGCCGGTGGAACTGCCGTTCCTGCCGTTCGGTGGCAAGGTCATCTCCTCCACCGAAGCCCTCTCGCCGACCTCGCTGCCCAAGCAGCTGATCGTCGTCGGAGGCGGTTACATCGGTCTGGAGCTGGGCACGGTGTATCGCAAGCTCGGCTGCGAGGTCACCGTAGTCGAGGCCCAGGAGCGCATCCTGCCGGCCTACGACGCCGAGCTGACCAAGCCAGTGGCCACGCACCTGGAGAAGTCCGGCGTGAAGCTGCTGACCGGCCACAGCGTGCTTGGCCTGGCCGACAACGGCCAGCTGCGCGTGCGCGACAAGGACGGTAACGAAATCGCGCTGGACGCCGACCAGATCCTGGTCGCGGTCGGCCGTCGCCCGAAGACCGACGGCTTCAATCTCGAATCGCTGCAGCTGGATCTGGCCGGCAAGGCGGTCAAGATCGACGACCAGTGCAAGACCTCGATGCGCAACGTGTGKGCGATCGGCGATGTCGCCGGTGAGCCGATGCTCGCGCACCGGGCGATGGCACAGGGCGAACTGGTGGCCGAGATCGTCAGCGGCAAGAAGCGCCACTTCGTGCCGGCCGCGATTCCGGCGGTGTGCTTCACCGATCCGGAAATCGTGGTGGTCGGGCTGTCACCGGACGAAGCCAAGGCACAGGGCATCGAGACCAAGGTCGCGCTGTTCCCGTTCGCCGCCAATGGCCGTGCGATGTCGCTGGAATCCACCGATGGCTTCGTGCGCGTTGTCGCGCGCAGCAGCGACCACCGCATCCTCGGCTGGCAGGCCGTGGGCGTGCAGGTCTCGGAACTGTCGATTGCTTTCGTGCAGTCGATTGAGATGGGCGCCACGCTGGAAGATATCGCCGGCACGATCCACCCGCACCCGACGTTGGGTGAGGCTGTGCAGGAGGCGGCGCTGCGTGCGTTGGGGCATGCGCTGCATATCTAGGCAGGTCCGGTAGGTCCGGAAGGTCCGGTAGGTCCGAGCCATGCTCGGACGCTTTGGCCCGGACGCTTTGGCTCCGATGCCTTGGCTCCGATGCCTTGGCTCCGATGCCTTGGCTCCGATGCCTTGGCTCCGATGCCTTGGCTCCGATGCCTTGGCTCCGATGCCTTGGCAGGCACCCAAACAAACGGCCCGCAGTGCGGGCCGTTTGTTTATCGCCAAAAGCAGCTCCAACCCACGGTGGGTCAGCGCCACGCTCGGACGCATCCTGCTGGATCTATTCCACCACCCGCGTCGTCCCCAACACCCAGGTCATATCCGACGTGCCCCACGGCACGACATGCGCCGGCCGCGCCGGCAATGGCGCCGCATCACCCGGCCAGCCATCGATCCCGGCCGCCACCTGCACCTCGACCGGGCCGCTGTTTGCCGGCCAGCGCAGCTCGATTCCCTGCGGCCCCGGCGCCTGCCAACGCAACCGCGACCAACGCTCGGCCTCATCCAGTAGCGGCGCATCCTCGCCCTGCAACTGCACCTTGGGCACCACCACGCTGCTCTTCAGCCGTACCCGCAGATCGCGGGTGCCCGCCGGTGCCAGGATGCGCAGCACCGCTTGGCCGGTCTCGGCATCGTGCGACGTCTCAAAGCGCACCGGCTCGGCCATCGCAATTGCCTCCGCGGGCGTCGCCATGGCGTCGGTCAGGTCCAGCGCCGGGACCGAAACATGCACCGTTTCACCCTGCCCTGCACCCAAGGCGTTCCGGCTCCAGTCCAACACCCCCGGTAGCACGCTGACCCGGTGGTACTGCTTGTTTTCCGGATCGGCCACGAAGATCACCTGCGACAATTCCGGATAGCGCTCTGGGTCGGAGCGGGTAAACGACGCAGCAGTGAGTACACCAGCGGCCACCAGCAGCGTGGCGATCGCAGCACCGGCAAGCAGGCGCCCGCTTCCGTGAGCCAAACGCACCCACGGCAGCAACAGCGCGGCCAGCCACGCGAACGGCAACGCAAGTACCTCCGGCGTGCCGAACCCGATCGCCTCGAACAGCTGCAGCGCAAAGTGGAAGACATGCGCCAATGCGAACGCGGTGATCACCGCCGCCACGATCACACGGGCGATCTGCAGCGGCACCTGCGCGGGCAGCAGCCAAGCGACTGCAGCCAGTGCCAGCAACGGCCACAGCAGCAGCGGCGCCAGCTCGGGCGCCAGCACCTGCACGATGGCGCCGATGAGCCAGGCAAGGCCCAGTGCACCCAGCCGCACGCTTTCGCCGCGTACCGCGCTACCGGCGCTGGTCCACGCCAGCAGCGCGACCAGCACACCCAGCACCAGCCCAATGACATCCACGCCGCCGCGCAGCGAGGCACAGGCCCCCACCAGCAGGGCCAGCACGGCAAACGGTTTACGCCCGGCCTTGCACAGCGTCAGTGCACCCAACGCCAGCACCACGCCGATGGCCAACAGTCCCTCGCCCGCCGCCAGCGTCGAGAATGCCGCCAGCAGGTCGCGGTTGTTCACCAGGCTGGCATCGCCACCGCCCAGCAACCGGTACGACACCCGCACCGCCAGGGCAACCGACAGCAATGCCAGCGGCCACCACGCCACACCACCGACCACGCCCCGCCAACCGCCCTGCTTGAACGTGGTACGGCGCGCGACCACGACAAGGACGAGCAGTCCAAACGCCAGCACGCACCAGCCCGACCACATCGGCACGCCGATCATCCAGCCGCCCGGCAGATCGCTGTAGATCGCATCCCGCCTGGACGTCGGCAGGGTCGCGGAGGTTGCCAGTTGCCGTACCAGCGGCAGCACCTGCGCGCCCATGTGCTGCACGCTGCCCGGGTCCAGGTTGGCCACGCTCGCGGTGGCGGCGTGATAGTCGAACTGGCTCCCGATGATCGCGAAGTTCACGCCAGGAATGCCCAGCTTTGCCGGCACCGTGAAGTCGGTTCCATTGGGCATGTAGCGGTAGACGAAGCCGGTCAACGAATTGCCCAGCGGCTGCGGCGCCAGCGATGCGAACGTCTTCAACAGCGCCGCATTGCCCGGTCCGGTTTCAAACAGCACCGCACGGCCACTGCTGCCACGCGCCTCCAGGTTGATCGCCGTCCCGATCCGCGCGGCCAGCGGATGCGATGCAAAGAACGCGCGCGCACCCAACAGGCCAGCCTCCTCGGCATCGGTGAACAGGAACACCACGTCACGCTGCCGTGCATCTTTCTGCAGCACACGGGCTATTTCCAGCATCACCGCAACGCCGAGGCCATCGTCGGCCGCACCGGGCGACTGGGCCACGCTGTCGTAGTGCGCCATCAGCAGCACCGCAGGCAAGCTGCGATCACGGCCCGGCAGTACGGCGACCACGTTCTCTACATTGGCCGCGCGCACACCGCGCCCGTCGCCCTTGCCGTACTCCGCAGCCGCATGCGCGCGCTGCACCGATGCCTGCAATCCCGCCTGCTGCAGATGCGTGACCAGGCCATCGCGCACCCGCGCCGCAGCGGCCGAGCCGGTGGGATGCGGTTCGGCGGCGATCCAGCGCAGGTGCTGCATGGCGCGGGCCGCCGAGAATTCGGCAGCGGCGATGCTGGCCGACTGTGGCGGCGGCGTCTTCTGCGCGCTCCAGGCAGACCATGCGGCAATGAAGATGCCGAGGAACAGAAGGGGCAGCGTGTAGCGAGCGATATCACGGGCGGGCCGCCGCGCGCTCATGGGCGCACCTTGCGATCGAGCACGTTTGCCAAGCAGCAGGGAAGCGCAATCACGAGCACGGCGGGAATCCGGGAAAGACGACCTTCGCAGAATTACAAAGATATTTCCGATATGTCAAATTATTTTCTGATCAGCCAATTCCGGACACTTCCCGACCCTCGTACGCCTGCGCCATCAACCGCTTGAGATCCGCTGAACCCCAGTGACCAACTGTCCTCGCATCACGCATGTTGGGTGCGAGCGGCAGGCGCAGATCAGCGTCGACATGCAGAACAGCAGCAGCCGGCTTTTTCTGCGGCACGACGGTGGCAACGCGGTGCGTAACGTACGACAGTCGGGCCGTCGCGTGCCCCTACCTGTCAGCACCGGTCGCACAACTGACGAGGGCGCCTCGCGGCGCCCTCGTCATTCAACTCATTCCCACTCGATCGTCGCCGGCGGTTTCCCCGAGATGTCATAGACAACCCGCGACACCCCCCGCAGCTCATTGATGATCCGGTTGCTCACCGTGCCCAGGAAGTCATACGGCAGGTGCGCCCAATGTGCCGTCATGAAATCGATGGTTTCCACCGCGCGCAGCGCGATCACCCACTCATACGCACGCGCATCACCGACCACGCCCACCGACTTCACCGGCAGGAACACCGCGAACGCCTGGCTGGTCTTGTCGTACAGATCGGCCTTGCGCAGCTCGTCGATGAAGATGGCATCGGCCTTGGCCAGCAGTTCGGCGTATTCGCGCTTCACTTCGCCGAGGATGCGCACGCCCAGGCCCGGGCCCGGGAACGGATGGCGGTAGACCATGCTGCGCGGCAGGCCGAGTTCGACGCCGAGGCGACGCACTTCGTCCTTGAACAGCTCACGCAGCGGCTCGACCAGGCCCAGCTTCATGTGCTCGGGCAGGCCGCCGACGTTGTGATGGCTCTTGATCACGTGGGCCTTGCCGGTCTTGCTGCCGGCCGACTCGATCACGTCGGGGTAGATGGTGCCCTGCGCCAGCCACTTGGCGTTCTTCAGCTTGGTGGATTCTTCATCGAAGATGTCCACGAACAGGTTGCCGATGATCTTGCGCTTGGCTTCCGGGTCGCTGACGCCTTCGAGCTTGCTGAAGTAGCGGTCCGCCGCGTTGACGCGGATCACCTTGACGCCCATGTGCTCGGCGAACATCGCCATCACCTGGTCGCCTTCCTGCCAGCGCAGCAGGCCGGTATCGACGAACACGCAGGTCAGCTTGTCGCCGATCGCCTTGTGCAGCAGCGCGGCCACGACCGACGAATCAACGCCGCCGGAGAGGCCCAGGATCACTTCGTCATCGCCCACCTGCTCGCGCACGCGGGCGATCTGGTCGTCGATGATGTTGGCGGCGGTCCACAGGGTTTCGCAGCCGCACACGTCCACCACGAAGCGGCGCAGCAGCGCCTGGCCCTGCAGGGTGTGGGTCACTTCCGGATGGAACTGCACGCCGTACCAGCGCTTTTCTTCGTTGGCCATCGCGGCCACCGGGATGCGATCGGTCACCGCGGTGACGGTGAAGCCCGGGGGTGCGACGGAGACGTGGTCGCCGTGGCTCATCCAGACGTTCAATTTCGGCTCGCCGCCGTGGTCGCTCAGGCCCTTGAACAGCGCATCCGGGGCGACGACGTTGACTTCGGCATGGCCGAACTCACGCTGGTCGGCCGCTTCGGTGGCGCCACCGAGCTGGGCGGCCAGGGTCTGCATGCCGTAGCAGATGCCGAAGATCGGCAGGCCGCTGTCGAACACTTCCTGCGGTGCGGCCGGCGCACCCGGCAGGGTGGTCGATTCCGGGCCGCCGGACAGGATGATGCCCTTGGCGCCGAACGCGGCGATGTCGGCCGGGTTGTGGTCCCATGCCCAGATCTCGCAGTACACGCCGAGCTCGCGGATGCGGCGCGCGATCAGCTGGGTGTACTGGGCGCCGAAATCGAGAATGAGGATCTTGTCGTTATGGATGTTGGTCATGGTGCCCGGGCAATGCAGGAGTAAATACGGGAAACACAGCGTCGTTACCGGCGGCCGATAGAGAAAGAGGAACGGGAATCAGCTTCCTCGTTCCTCTTTGCTCATGCTGCATCAGGCGCGGTAGTTCGGCGGCTCTTTGGTGATCTGCACGTCGTGGACGTGGCTCTCACGTTGGCCGGCGCCGCTGATCTTGACGAACTTCGGCTTGGTGCGCATGTCTTCGACGGTGCCGCAGCCCACGTAGCCCATGGTGGCGCGCAGGCCGCCCATCAACTGGTGGATGATGCCGCCAACCGGGCCGCGGTACGGCACGCGGCCTTCGATGCCCTCGGGCACCAGCTTGTCGGCGCTGGAGGCGTCCTGGAAGTAGCGGTCCTTGGACCCCTTCTCCATCGCGGCCAGCGAGCCCATGCCGCGGTAGCTCTTGTACGAACGTCCCTGGAACAGCTCGGTCTCGCCGGGCGATTCCTCGGTACCAGCCAGCAGGCCACCGATCATGATGGTGGAGGCACCGGCGGCCAGCGCCTTGCCGATGTCGCCGGAGTAACGGATGCCACCGTCGGCGATCAGCGGGATGCGGTCCTGCAGCGCCTCGGCGACCAAGTCGATCGCGGTGATCTGCGGCACGCCGACACCGGCGACCACGCGGGTGGTGCAGATCGAGCCCGGGCCGATGCCGACCTTGACCGCGTCCGCGCCGCTGTCCAGCAGCGCCAGTGCGGCTTCACCGGTGCAGATGTTGCCACCGACGACCTGCACCTGCGGGAAGTGCTTCTTGACCCAGCTGACGCGGTCCAGCACGCCCTGCGAGTGGCCGTGCGCGGTGTCCACCACCAGCACGTCCACCCCGGCGGCGACCAGCGCCTCGACCCGGCGGTCGGTATCGCCACCGACGCCGACGGCCGCGCCGACCAGCAGGCGGGTGGCGGTGTCCTTGGCGGCGTTGGGGTAATCGGTGTTCTTCTGGATGTCCTTGACGGTGATCAGGCCGCGCAGGGCGAAATCATCGTTGACGACCAGGATCTTCTCGATGCGGTTGCGGTGCAGCAGCTGCAGCACTTCATCGGAGGCCGCGCCTTCCTTGACCGTGATCAGGCGATCCTTCTTGGTCATGATGTGGCGGACCGGATCGTCCAGCTCGGTCTCGAAGCGCATGTCACGGTGGGTGACGATGCCGACCAGCTGGCCGCCGCCGTCCACCACCGGCACGCCGGAGATGTTGCGCGCCTGGGTGAGGGCCAGCACGTCTCGGATGGTGGTTTCCGGGCCGACGGTGATCGGGTCGCGGATGACGCCGGCCTCGAACTTCTTGACCTTGGCGACTTCAGCGGCCTGCTGCTCCACGCTCAGATTCTTGTGGATGATGCCCATGCCACCGAGCTGGGCCATGGCGATCGCCAGGCGGGCTTCGGTGACCGTGTCCATGGCCGCGGAAAGGATCGGAAGCTTCAGCCGCAGGTCGCGGGTCAGCCGGGTTTCCAGGCTGACATCCTTGGGCAGGATCAGGGAGTGTGCGGGGACGAGCGAGACGTCGCGGCTGCTCTTGGCGCGGTGGCACACCGATCCAGGCGCAGCCGACCAACGGTCGGCTCTACCCGAGGTCGCGGCTGCGCCAGATGCCGGTCAGCCCGGGATCGCTGCCGCGGCAGGTGTCGGTCTGCCCGGGATCACGGCCACAGCAGGTGCGGGTCGGCCCGGGATCACGGCCGCGGGAGGTGCCGACCGCGAGTCAGGACCAGACGGTCAGAAGGCTTCCGCCGCCTCGATGGTGTTCTGCATCAACGTCGCCACGGTCATCGGCCCGACCCCGCCCGGGACCGGGGTGATCCAGCTTGCGCGCTCGGCGGCGGCCTCGAAGCCCACGTCGCCGACCAGGCGGCCGTCGTCGAGGCGGTTGATGCCCACATCGATCACCACCGCGCCCGGCTTGACCCATTCGCCGGGAACGATGCCCGGACGGCCCACCGCCACCACCAGGATGTCGGCGTCACGCACGCTGCGCTCGAGCACGTCGCGCGGGGTGAACTTGTGGCAGCTGGTCACGGTGCAGCCGGCGATCAGCAGCTCCAGCCCCATCGGCCGGCCGACATGGTTGCTCACGCCCACGATGGTGGCGTTGCGGCCACGCACCGGCTGGTCGGTGTGGCCCAGCAGCGTCACGATGCCGCGCGGCGTGCAGGGGCGCAGGCCGAACTCGCGCAGGGCCAGGTGGCCGACGTTTTCCGGATGGAAACCGTCCACGTCCTTGCGCGGGTCGATGCGGTGGATGAGGCGGCTGGCGTCGGGGATACCCGGCAGCGGCAACTGCACCAGGATGCCGTGGATCTTCGGATCGTGGTTGAGCTGGTCGATCAGCGCCAGCAGTTCGGCCTCGGTGGTGCCGGCCGGCAGATCGTAATCGAAGGCTTCGATGCCGACCTTCTCGGCCGCGCGGCGCTTGTTGCGCACGTACACGGTCGAGGCCGGGTCACCGCCAACCAGCACCACGGCCAGGCCCGGGCGGCTGCCACCGGCGGCCAGACGGGCATCGACCCGGACCTTGAGGCTGTCCAGCAGGTCTTCGGCGATGCGGCGTCCGTCCAGGATGCGGGCGGGGGCGGCGGGTGCGGGGGTCGGTGAGCTCATCGAGGGCGGCAGGCGTGGGGGCGACGGTCGTCCATTGTCCCTGATTCAGGCCCCCTCGCCCACCGGTCGTGGTGGCCGCTGGCCCACGCCCCCATCCGCCCGGATGGCGCTGCATGGTTGCCGGCCAGCGGCCGGCACTACCTGATCGTCATTCCTCTTCCGGCAACGCGTCCGCGTTCAGCGTGCGCGCCTTGCGCTTGGGCGCAGTGAACGGCGTCGGCGTCGGCACGCCGGGCAGCGAATTACCGAACGTCATGTGCGCACCGGCGATGAGTCCGCCGCCAGCGATTTCCAGCTCGAAGCGCTCGGCATCGCGGCGACGGATCTCGCGGGCGATGGTCGCTGCATCCTCTTCGCCCAGGCCGAGTTCGACCAGCGCGGCCTCGCCGAAGGCGACCGCCGATTCGAACGTCTCGCGGATCTGGAAATCGACGCCGGCATGGATCAGGCGCAAGGAGTGTTCGCGGTCGAAGGAGCGCACCAGCAGCTTGGCCTGCGGGAATTGGTGGGCGACCAGTTCGACGATGCGGTCGGCCTGCGCGCTGTCGTTGACGCACACCGCGATGGCACGCGCCACGCCGGCACCGGAGGCGTGCAGCACGTCCAGCCGGGTGCCGTCGCCGTAGTAGATCTTGAAGCCGAACTTCTCCGCGCTCTGGATCATCTCGATGTCGTTGTCGATGATGGTCACGTCCACATCGCGCGCCAGCAGCGACTGGCTGGCGACCTGGCCGAAGCGGCCAAAACCGATCATCAACACGCTGCCGGACATGCCATCGGCCGCTTCCACGCCCTCCAGCGAGATCACGCGGTCGGGCATCAGCTTGTCGTGCAGCAGCACGAACAGCGGGGTCAGCGCCATCGACAGCACCACGATCGCGGTCAGGTTGGCATTGACCTCCACCCCGATCACGCCCGCCGCGGCAGCTGCGGAAAACAGCACGAAGGCGAACTCGCCGCCCTGCGCCATCACCACGCCTCTGTCCAGCGCCTGGCGGTGGTCGCTGCCCATGATCCGCGCCACCGCGTAGATGCACGCCGCCTTGGCCAGCATCAGCGCGAGCACGCCGGACACGATCAGCGGCCAGTTGTTGGCTACAACGGTCAGGTCCAGCGCCATGCCTACGCTGAGGAAGAACAGGCCGAGCAGAATGCCGCGGAACGGCTCGATGTCCGCCTCGATCTGGTGGCGGAAGGTGGATTCGCTGAGCAGCACGCCGGCCAGGAACGCGCCCATCGCCATCGACAGCCCACCCAGTTGCATCAGCAACGCCGCGCCGAGCACCACCAGCAACGCAGCGGCCGTCATGACCTCGCGCGCCTTGGCTGCGGCCAGGATGCGGAACAGCGGGTTGAGCAGGAACCGCCCCACCAGCACCAGCCCGACGATCGCACCCGCGCCGATGCCCACGCTGAGCCAGCGCGAAGTTTCACCGGCATCGGCCTGCACCGGTGCGATGAACGCGACCACCGCCAGCAACGGCACGATCAGCAGGTCTTCGAACAGCAGGATCGAGACGATCTTCTGGCCCGAGGGCAAGGCGATGTCGCCGCGCTCGGCCAGCAGCTGCATCACCACGGCGGTGGAGGTCAGCACGAAGCCGAACGCACCGATGAAGGCGACTTTGACCGGCAGGCCCAGCAACATGCACACCCCGGTGAGCACCGCGCCGCAGACCACGATCTGCAGCGTGCCCAATCCGAAGATTTCGTTGCGCAGCCCCCACAGGTGCGAGGGGCGCATCTCCAGTCCGATCACGAACAGGAACATCACCACGCCGAGTTCGGCGGTATGCAGGATGGCCTGGGGGTCGGCGAACCATCCAAAACCGAACGGACCGATCGCCAGGCCCGCGGCGAAATAGCCCAGCACCGAGCCCAGCCCAAGCCGACGGAACAGCGGCACCATGACCACTGCCGCACCCAGCAGGGCGACTACTTTCACCAGTTCACTGGCACCTGCTTCCACCGCCATGCGGTTGTTTCCCCGAACTACATTGATGGAGACAACGATAGGGCAAAGCTTCGGATGGAAGTAGCGTGCGTGTTAGGTTTTATCGTGCCGAAAACAGAACGATGACGGGACTCACTTGGCAGATCGTCTCGCAAACAGCGCCATAACACCGCGCAGACCCGGTAGAGCCGACCCATGGTCGGCTGCTCGCCCCGCCGGAGACCGCGCCAAGGACAGCCGACCATGGGTCGGCTCTACCCTGCCCCGCGACCCGCATCAGATGCTGTTGCAGAACGCGGCGTAGTCGATATAGCCGGGGAAGGCCCTGCCGGGCGCACACAGGGGGCAGTCCGGATCGGGGCGCAGGCGCGTCTCACGAAAATGCATGCCCAACGCATCGAAGGTCAGCAGCCGCCCGACCAGCGGCTCGCCCATCCCCAGCAGCAGCTTGAGCACTTCGGTGGCCTGCAGCAGCCCGACCATCCCCGGCAGCACGCCGAGCACGCCGGCTTCGGCGCAGTTGGGCGCGAATTCGGGCGGCGGCGGCTCCGGGAACAGGCAGCGGTAGCACGGCGCCTGCCCGCGATGGCGGCCAGCATCGAACACGCTGACCTGCCCGGTGAAGCGCTCCACCGCGCCGTACACCAGCGGGATGCCGTGCTGGATGCAGGCATCGTTGAGCAGGTAGCGCAGCGGAAAATTGTCCGAGCCGTCCAGCACCACGTCGACCCCGTCGAGCAGGGCATCCACATTCGCCGAGGTGACGCGCGCCTGCACCGCGTCGATGTCCAACTGCGGGTTCAGCGCCAGCAGCCGTTCGCGCGCCGACAGCACCTTGGGCGTGCCGATGCTGGCGTCGGTGTGCAGGATCTGCCGGTGCAGGTTGCTGCGCTCCACCACGTCATCGTCGGCGATGCGCAGGTGTCCTACCCCGGCGGCGGCGAGATAGAAACCGGCCGGCGCGCCGAGGCCGCCGGCCCCGACCATCAGCACGCGCGCAGCCAGCAATGCCTGCTGACCGGCCACGCCCACCTGCGGCAGCAGCAGGTGACGCGCATAACGTTCGTTGAAATCTGCGTCCGCCTCGCTCTGCAGCGGCTGCACCAGCGGCAGGCCGTCAGCACGCCAGGCGGTGGTGCCGCCGTGGACCGACGCCACGTGGGTATACCCGTGATCCAGCAAGGCAAGCGCGGCGTCCATCGAGCGCTTGCCGCTCTGGCAGATGAGGACGAACTCGCGGTCGGTGGCCGGCAGATGCGTCGCCGGCGCGGCCAGCAGGTCGCCCTTGGCGATGCCCAGCGCGCCTTCGGCCATGCCGCTGGCCCGCTCGTGCGCCTCGCGGACGTCGATCAGCAGGGCGCCGCTGGCGATGCGTGCGCGGGCCTGACCGGGGGTGAGTTCGGGAACGGTGCTCATGCGAGGATTATCGCGCAGACGGACAGGGGGATTGGGGGGCGGTAGAGCCGAGCCATGCTCGGCTGCTCCAGGCGTCGGTAATTGCTAGGTGCAAGGGCCTTGCCGAGCATGGCTCGGCACTACCGGGGTCGATCATTGCCGCGCTGCGCGTGGGCTGCCGAGAATGGCTCGGCACTACCGGGGTCGATCATTGCCACGCTGTGCGTGGCCTGCCGAGCGTGGCTCGGCACTACCGGGGTCGATCATTGCCGCGCTGCGTGTGGGCTGCCGAGCGTGGCTCGGCACTACCGGGTTCGATCATTGCCACGCTGTGCGTGGCCTGCCGAGCATGGCTCGGCACTACCGGCTTCGATCATTGCCACGCTGCGCGTGGCCTGCCGAGCATGGCTCGGCACTACCGGATGCGGAAGAGCCGGCTTTCGCCGGCTCTTCTTTGCATCATCGGCCCTTGACGTGCTTGATCAGGCGGCGCTTGCGCTTGACCTGGCGTTCGGTGAGGACGTTCTTCTTGCCTTCGTACGGGTTCACACCCTCGCGGAAGATGAACTGCACCGGCGTGCCGACCAGCTTGAAGCGCTTGCGGAAGAAGTTTTCCAGATAGCGCTTGTACGACTCCGGCAGATCCTTCAGGCGCGTACCGTGCACGATGAAGGTCGGCGGGTTGGAGCCACCCGGATGCACGTAACGCAGTTTGGACACGTGACCACGGATCGCCGGCGGCGGGTTGGTCTCGTAGGCCACTTCCAGCGCCTTGTTGACTTCGCTGGTGCTGAACTCGTGCGTCGCCGAGGCATGCGCGGCGTGGATGCAGCGGAACAGCTCGCGCAGGCCCGAGCCATGCTTGGCCGAGATGCGCACCACTTCGGCCCACGGCACGAAACCGAGCTTGCGCGACACCAGCGCTTCAGCCTGCTCGCGCTGGTAATCGGTCAGGCCGTCCCACTTGTTGATCGCCACCACCAGCGCACGACCGGCATCGAGCACCGCGCCCAGAACGCTGGCGTCCTGGTCGGTGACGCCTTCGGACGCGTCCAGCATCAGCACGGCCACCTGGCACTGCTCGATGGCCTGCAGCGTCTTGATCACGCTGAACTTCTCAACCACTTCCTCCACCCGCGCCTTGCGACGCAGGCCGGCCGTGTCGATCAGGCGGTATTCGCGACCGTCGCGCTCCATGTCCACCGAGATCGAATCACGGGTGGTACCGGGCACTTCGGAGGCGATCATGCGCTCTTCGCCGAGCAGCAGATTGACCAGCGTCGACTTGCCCACGTTGGGGCGGCCGACGAAGGCAATACGCACGCGGTCCGGATCGTTGTCGAGGGTTTCGGTGGTGCCTTCTTCCGGCAACCGCTCCACCACTTCGTCCAGCAGATCGTCCAGACCCTGGCGGTGGGCGGCCGACACGGTCAGCATTTCGGCGAAGCCGTAGCGGGCGAACTCCGAACGCACGGTATCTTCGTTCATGCCGTCGATCTTGTTGATCAACAGCACGGTCGGGCGCGCCAGCTTGCGCAGCCAGGAGAGGATCTCGTCGTCCATCGGGCCCTCACGGGCGTCGACCACGAACAGGATCAGATCCGCCTCGGCGGCGGCGGCGCGGGCCTGGCGGGCGGTAGCACCGGCCAGACCTTCTTCTTCACCGGCGATACCGCCGGTATCGACCACCAGGAACGGGTGGTCTTCGTTAAGACGACAAACACCGTAATTACGGTCCCGGGTCACGCCGGGCTGGTCATGGACCAGCGCGTCGCGCGTACGGGTAAACGCATTGAACAGCGTGGACTTGCCGACATTCGGCCGTCCAACCAGGGCGACCAAGGGCAGCATCGCGGTAACTCCTTATTGTGCCAACCGGAATGCGGTCAGCTTTCCATCAACGTTCTGCACCAGCAGAATCCCATCGGCGGCTACCGGTTGCGCCAGCAGGGCGTCGCCGCCACTTTTGGCGCGAGCTGCGAACTCGCCATTGTCGGTCCGCAACCAGTGCAGATACCCCTTGTAGTCGCCGACCACGATATAGTCGCCCTGCAGTGCCGGACCGGTCAGCGAGCGCCGGGCCAGGCCGGTCTGCGACCACATCGCGGTGCCACTGTTCTTGTCCAGGCCGAACACGCCGCCCTTGTTGTCGGTGACGAACACATTGCCCGAGGTCAGGGCCACGCCACCGGCGCCACCATGGTCACGGGTCCACAGCGGACGGCCGGTCGGGCCTTCGATCGCCATGGTCTGGCTCTTGAAGCTGCTCACGAACAGCGTATTGCCTTCCAGCACCGGGGCGCCGTCCACGTCGGACATGCGCTCCAGCTCGGTGCGGCCTTCACCGTTGGCGACCATCTGGTCCCACACGGTGCGGCCGTCGGTCATCGCCAGCGCAGACACGCTGCCGTCGTCGTTGCCGATGAACAGCACGCCCGGGCCGGCCACCACCGCCGCATTGCCACGCACGGTCAGTGCCGGCAGCTCGCGCGGGTTGAACCAACGCTGGGTGCCGTTGCCGGCGTCCAGCGCGGTCACGCGACCGTCGTTGCTGCGGACGAACACCATGCCCTGGCCAACGGCCGGGGCGGAAATCACTTCGCCGGTCACCTTGCCACGCCACTTTTCGGTGCCGTCGTTGGCATCGAGGGCGATCACCTGGCCATCAAGCGTACCGATCACCACCAGGCCTTCGCCGACGCCGGGACCACCGGACAGGCGCAGCTTGGGCTTCTTCTTTTCCTTGGCCGGCTCCCAGGTCCAGACCTTCTTGCCGGTCTGCAGGTCGATGGCGTGCACGCCACCGTAGATCGCCGCCGCATACACGCGGCCATCGGCCACGGCCGGGCCCTGGCGCACGCCGATGCGCTTCTCGCCCTTGCCGACGTTGACGCTCCAGAGCTTGTCGACCTTGACGGTCGGCTCGAACTTCACCAGTTCCGCCGGCTCGAGGGCCTTCTTGGCGGCCGCGTCCTTACCGGCGAACCACCCCTTGACGGTGGTGCAGCCGGACAACGCCACGCCCAACAGGACCAGGGTGGCAACGCGCTTGATCATGACCATCTGCTTCATTACACCGACTCCGCAGCATCGGTGACGTTGCCACCGGCATCCGTCACTTTGGTTTCAAGCAGACGCCGCTGCGGCGCTGCCACGTCCAGCGTCTTGAGCGCCTTCTCATACTGTTGCCGGGCAGCATCACGCTTGCCCTGCGCCATCAACACGTCGCCATGGATTTCCAGGCTGGCGCTGTCGGTGGCGTCGCCGAGCGCCTTGAGCGCCTCGTCATGCTTGCCGGTGGCCAGCAGCAGGCGCGCGATGCGCTGCTCGATGACCGGCTGGAACTCCGGGTCGGCCTTGATCGCGCGCAGGGTCGCCAGCGCGTCATCATTCTTGCCGGCTTCGACCTGGGCCTTGGCCAGCTGCAGCGCAGCCAGGTCCGAATAGATGTTGGCCTTGCCGTCGTCGAGCGCCTTCACGCCCTTGGCCGCTTCCGCCAGGTTCTTGTCCTGCAGGTGCTTGAGCACCGCCTGGTACTGGACATTGGCACCAGCAAGCGAGTTGCTGTGCTCCTTCTGCCACCACTGCCAACCGGCGATGCCGCCGATCGCGATCGCCACACCGGCGAGGATGCTGACACCGTTCTTCCGCAGCCAGCCGCGGACGCGTTCACTTTGTTCGTGCTCGTCGAGCAGGTCGTCGATCGCCATGCGTACTCTCGCCCCGCCTGTGAAGGAGGAGCTGTTTGAATTGGATTGGGAAACGCGGCTCAGTGCGGAACTGGGGCCACGGAGCCGTCAGAGGATACCGTAAAGCGTGCCACGTTGGCTCGCTGGTAGGGCGAAAGGTCGACGATAGTGCCGGCCTGCTGAACCTCGACCGCCGACGCGTTGCCGAGCGTCATGCGCCCGACCTGGCCGGGGCTGAAGCTGCGGGTGTCGCCGGACTTGATCAGGGCCTTTTCGACGGTACTGCCGTCCGGGGCGGCGATGTCCACCCAACTGTCGCCCTTGAACTGCAGGCTGAGCGCACCGGTCGGTGCCGTCGCGGCGGTGGCCGGGCGCGGCACGGGTGTCAACGAGGCCAGGTAAGGCGCCGACGGCGCGGCCGGGGTAGCCACGATCGGAGCCGCGTCCGGGTGGACCGACTCGGCCGGGGCCGGACTGCCGCTCATCGGAACCGCTGCCGGTACAACGTCCAGCGAGGCGGTACTGGGCGCGGCGGCGCTGCCATCGAAATGACCACGGGTGGCAAACCACACCGGCACCGCCAGCACGGCGGTGATACCGACATACAGCACCCGGCGGCCGAGACTCTCGGCGATGCGGCGCGCCCGCGGGGTGTGCGTATGGCTGACCAGCTGCGGCGGGACCACCGGCCCGATCCGGGCCTGTTCCAGCACGTCGCCCAGGTCGACCTTGAGCAGCCGCGCGTAACTGCGCAGCTGGCCGCGCACGAACACCGGCGCGCCGAGGCGCTGCCACTGCTCTTCTTCAAGCGATTTCACGACCTGCATCGGCATGTGCAACTGCTGCCCCACTGCTTCGAGCGTCAGTCCTGCCGCTTCCCGCGCCTGCCGGAGACGAGCTCCACAGCCGGCGGCGGTATCAAAAGCGTTCACAGTCTGGTCATCAATCACAATGCTTCAACCCCGGGGATTAGGTGCCGCATCCTGCGGAAATTCGTTGCGAATTCGCTGCAGATAGCGACCGGATGCCACGTCGTCGCCGAGCTGCGCCTCGATTTGAGACGCAAGTTGTAACACGGAACGTGTGGCCGGTGCAGCCGCGAGACGACGTTGCGAGAAGGCCCGGGCCTCGAAATACCGGCCTTGGGCGAACTCGCTGCGAGCCATCGACTCGAGGGCATAGGCGTTGGTCGGGTCCAGTTCGATGGCGCGGCGCAGGTCGCGGGCGGCCCGTTCGGACTGCCCCGCATCGAGCGCGCAGCCACCGGCATTGGCCAGCGCCGAGCCCGGCGTGGCGTAGCCGGGGGCCGCCATGGCGCGGTCGAACCAGACCAGCGATTCGGCGGCCTGGCCATGCGTACATAGCCAGGCGCCATAGTTGTTGAGTGCATCGCCCTGCCCCGGCGCCACGTCGACGGCCTTGCGGTACAGGGTGCCGGCCTCGGTGTCGGCACCGCGCTGGCTGGCGATGTTGGCCAGCAGCAGGTACGCGTCCGGGCGGCTGCCATCGATCTTCACCGCCGCGCGCGCCTTCTTTTCCGCCGCCTGGGCCTGGCCGGCGCGGAACGCTTCGGTGGCCAGGGTCATCTGGTCCTGGTAACCGACCCGCTGCCGGATCGACGCGTTGTCGCGGACCTCGTACACCGGCGCGACCGCCAAATTCCCGGTGGGCGGCCTGATACCTTGTTTACCGCAGCCGACCAATGCCAGCGCGATGAAAACAACGGCTGGCAATCGGATTTCAGGCAGCGGCATCCCGGCTCTTCCCTTCCTGCAATGTCTTGTTGAACTCGGCCTGGCGACGCGTGCGATCCAGCACCTGGCCCTTGAGCTGGCCACAGGCGGCATCGATGTCGTCGCCACGGGTGCGTCGCACCATGGTGAGCACCTGCGCATCCAGCAGGATCTTCTGGAACGCGCGGATTTCGGTATCGCCGGAACGCTCGTAGCGCGTGCCCGGGAACGGATTGAACGGAATCAGGTTGACCTTGCCTGCGTGCGAGGCCTGCACGGCGTTGTCGAACTGGCGCATCAGCCGCGCCAACTGCCGGGCATGCTCGGGCTGGTCGTTGATGCCCTTCATCAGGGTGTATTCGAAGGTGACCGATTCGCGGCGCTTGTTGGCGCGCAGGTAGCGCGCGCACGAGGCCATCAGCTCGGCGATCGGGTACTTCTTGTTCAGCGGGACCAGCGTCTCGCGCAGCGCATCGTTGGCCGCGTGCAGCGACACCGCCAGAGACACATCGCTTTCCGCCGACAGCCGATCGATCTGCGGCACCAGGCCGGAGGTCGACAGGGTCACGCGCTTGTTGGCCAGGCCGTAGCCCAGGTCGTCGCGCATCACGCTCATGGCGCGCACGACGTTGTCGAAATTCATCAACGGCTCGCCCATGCCCATCATCACCACATTGGTGAGACGACGCTGCTTGTGCGGGATGTTGCCCAGATGACGCGCGGCCACCCACACCTGCCCGATGATTTCGGCGGTGGAGAGGTTGCGGTTGAAGCCCTGGGTGGCGGTCGAACAGAACGTGCAGTTCAGCGCGCAGCCGACCTGCGAGGACACGCACAGCGTGCCGCGGTTCTTGTCCGGGATGTAGACCGCTTCGATGGCGTTCTTGCCATCGCTGCCCATCGCCAGCAGCCACTTGTGGGTGCCGTCGGCGGAGGGTTTGTCGAACACGATGTTCGGGACCAGGACCTCGGCATGCTGCTTGAGCTTGGCGCGCAGCGCCTTGCCCAGGTCGGTCATCTCATCGAAATCGGTGACGTAGTGGTGGTGGATCCACTTCATCACCTGATGGGCGCGGTAGCGCGCTTCGCCGAGCGTGTCGGCGAAGAAGCGCTCCAGACCCTCGCGATCGAGGTCGAGCAGGTTCTGCTTGGCCACCGGCATGCTCGGGACGAGCACGACGGGGATGGCGGTTGGCTGTACGACCTCGTTCACGGCATCACTCTCAGCGCGAGACGACTTCGGTCGCGGCAAAGAAGTAGGCGATTTCGATCGCGGCGTTCTCGACCGAGTCCGAGCCGTGGGCGGCATTGGCATCGATGGATTCGGCGAAGTCGGCGCGGATGGTGCCCGCAGCGGCTTCCTTCGGATTGGTGGCGCCCAGCAGGTCGCGGTGGGCCAGCACGGCGTTGTCGCCTTCCAGCGCCTGGATCATCACCGGGCCGGAGATCATGAACTCGACCAGCGCGTTGAAGAACGGACGCTCACGGTGCACGGCGTAGAAGCCTTCGGCTTCACGGCGCGACAGCTGCTTGTACTYGGCGGCGACGACCTTCAGGCCGGCCTTTTCGAAGCGGGCGTAGATTTCACCGATGACGTTCTTGGCGACGGCGTCCGGCTTGATGATGGAAAGGGTGCGCTCCAGCGCCATGGGAATTCTCCGTTGGGCGGGCCACTGATCGGCCCGAGATTAACATGAAAAAAACCCGCGTCAAAACGCGGGCTTAGCCTGATATACGTGAGGCAATTCTAACGTGTAACCCGCCCCCGCGGTAGTGCCGRCCGCTGGCCGGCAACGCCCTGTGTGCCGTGGTGATCGGCCTGTTCAGGCAATGGCGTGGTTGCCGGCCAGCGGYCGGCACTACCGGGAGGGGCGGATGAACGAACGCCCGTTTCTGCTGCGCCGCACAATGCGCCAGCGCAGCCCCAGGTCTAATATCAAACAATCGTTTGATTGAACTCTGCCCGCCCCATGGCCAAGCCCGCTCATTTCTCCACCAAGGACCGCATTCTCGGCGCGGCCGAGGAGCTGTTCGCCCAGCATGGCTTTGCCGGCACCTCCCTGCGCCAGGTCACCAGCCAGGCCGACGTGAACATCGCGGCGGTCAACTACCACTTCGGGTCCAAGGAAAACCTGGTCAACGAGGTGTTCCGTCGTCGCATGGACGAGATGACCGCCGCCCGCCTGGCCCAGCTGGACAGCGCCCGCCGCGAGCATCCCGGCCAGCTGCGCCCGGTGCTGGCCGCGTTCGTCGAACCGGCGCTGGCGATGGCCCAGGACCGCCAGACCGGCGGCGCCTTCGTGCGGGTCATCGCCCGCGCCTATGCCGAGAAGAACGACAACCTGCGCAAGTTCCTCTCCGACCACTACGGCCATGTACTGCGCGATTTCGGCAAGGCCATCGCGGCCTGCGTGCCGGAGCTGAGCAAGGAAGAGCTGTACTGGCGGTTGGACTTCCTGGCCGGGTCGCTGACCTATGCGATGGCCGATTTCGGCCTGATCAAGCGACCCGCCGGTGTCACCGAAGCGGCGCATCGTGCCCATGCCGCCCGCGAACTGATCCATTTCGCCGAAGCCGGTTTCCGCGCCAGCGCGGTCATCGACGCTCCGACGACCTCCCTCTCCACCCCGTAGAGCCGGGCGTTGCCCGGCTTCCAGACAACCAAAGGCTTATCGACATGTCCAATTCCCTGCCAGTCCGCCGCGCCGCCGTACTGGGTGCCGGTGTCATGGGTGCCCAGATCGCGGCCCACCTGACCAATGCCGGCGTCGACACCGTGCTGTTCGATCTTCCCGCCAAGGAAGGTCCGGCCGATGGCATCGTGCTCAAGGCAATCGCCAACCTGGGCAAGCTCAGCCCTGCCCCGCTCGCGAGCAAGTCCTACGCCGAGGCGATCACCCCGRCCAACTACGAGACGGGCCTGGAGCAGTTGAAGGACTGCGACCTGATCATCGAAGCCATCGCCGAACGGATGGACTGGAAGCAGGACCTGTACAAGAAGATCGCCCCGTTCGTGGCTGATCACGCCGTGCTGGCCTCCAACACCTCCGGCCTGGGCATCAACAAGCTCGCCGACGTGCTGCCCGAGCAGCTGCGCCACCGCTTCTGCGGCGTGCACTTCTTCAATCCGCCGCGCTATATGCACCTGGCCGAGCTGATCCCGGCAACCACCACCGATGCGTCGGTGCTGGAAGGGCTGGAAGCCTTCCTGGTCACCACCCTGGGCAAGGGCGTGGTGTACGCCAAGGACACCCCGAACTTCATCGGCAACCGCATCGGCGTGTTCTCGATCCTGTCCACCATCCACCACACGCAGGCATTCGGCCTGGGCTTCGACGAAGTCGACGGCCTGACCGGCCCGCTGGTGGGCCGCCCGAAGTCGGCCACCTACCGCACCTCCGATGTGGTCGGGCTGGACACCATGGCGCACGTGATCAAGACCATGGGCGACACCCTGCCCAACGATCCGTGGCATGAGTTCTTCAAATCGCCCAAGTGGCTGGACGCGCTGATCGCCAAGGGCGCGCTCGGCCAGAAGACCGGTGCCGGCATCTTCCGCAAGGTCGGCAAGGACATCGTCGTCCTTGATCTGGAAAAGCAGGACTACCGCGCCGCCGACCGCACCGCCGCGCCGGAAGTGGTCGAGATCCTGAAGATCAAGAACCCGGCCGAGAAGTTCGCCAAGCTGCGCGAGAGCCAGCACCCGCAGGCGCAGTTCCTGTGGGCGACCTTCCGCGACCTGTTCCACTACAGCGCCTACCACCTGGCCGACATCGCCGAAACCGCGCGCGACGTCGACCTGGCCATCCGCTGGGGCTACGGCTGGTCGCTGGGCCCGTTCGAAACCTGGCAGGCCGCCGGCTGGAAGCAGGTCGCGCAGTGGATCGCCGATGACATCGTCGCCGGCAAGAGCATGAGCAACGCGCCGTTGCCGGACTGGGTGTTCGATGGCCGCGACGGCGTGCATGCCGCCGAAGGCAGCTACAGCCCGTCGCGCAACGCCAAGCTGCCACGCTCGGCCCTGCCGGTGTACCAGCGCCAGCGCTTCCCCGATCCGCTGCTGGGTGAAACCTTCAGCCCGGGTGAGACCGTGTTCGAGAACGACGGCGTGCGCATGTGGCACGACGGCGACGGCATCGCCGTGGTCAGCTTCAAGACCAAGATGAACACCGTCTCCGACCACGTGCTCAATGGCCTGCAGGGAGCGATCAAGCGCGCCGAGCAGGACTTCAAGGGCCTGGTGATCTGGCAGCAGAAGGAACCCTTCTCCGCCGGTGCCGACCTGGCCGGTGCGCTGGGCCTGCTGCAGGCCGGCAAGGTCGAGCAGTTCGAAGAAATGGTGCACAACTTCCAGCGCACCAGCCAGGCGATCAAGTATTCGCTGGTGCCGGTGGTGACCGCCGTGCGCGGCCTGGCCCTCGGCGGTGGTTGCGAATTCCAGATGCACAGCGCCAAGAGCGTGGCCGCGCTGGAAAGCTACATCGGCCTGGTCGAAGCCGGCGTCGGCCTGCTGCCCGCCGGTGGTGGCCTGAAGGAACTGGCCGTGCGTGCCTCGCAGGCCGCCGGTCCGGGCGGTGACGTGTTCGCCGAACTGAAGAAAACCTTCGAAACCGTGGCCATGGCCAAGGTCTCCAACTCGGCGGTCAACGCCAAGGAACTGGGCCTGATGCGCGCGACCGACAAGGTCGTGTTCAACAGCTTCGAAGCGCTCCATATCGCCAAGGCCGAAGTGCTGGCGCTGGCCGAAGGTGGCTACCGTCCGCCGATGCCGGCCCGCCGCATCCAGGTTGCCGGCGACGTCGGCATCGCCACCTTCAAGATGATGCTGGTCAACATGCTAGAAGGTCGTTTCATCAGCCCGTACGACTACGAGATCGCCGTGCGCATCGCCACCGTGCTGTGCGGTGGCGAAGTGGATCGCGGCACGCTGGTGGACGAGGAATGGCTGCTGACCCTGGAGCGCAAGCACTTCGTCGAACTGGCCCAGCAGGAAAAGACCCAGGCCCGCATCGCGCACATGCTCAAGACCGGCAAGCCGCTGCGTAACTGATGGCGTCACGGGCGCGACGGACGCCGTCCGCGCCCGCCTGGTGCCGGCCCCTGGYCGGCACGCCTGTCCCCCTATTTGAAGAGATCACTGCAATGACCAAGCAAATCCAGGACGCCTACATCGTCGCCGCTACCCGCACCCCGGTCGGCAAGGCGCCCAAGGGCATGTTCCGCAATACCCGTCCCGATGACATGCTCGCCCACGTGCTCCGTTCCGTGGTCGCGCAGGCGCCGGGCGTGGACGTCAACCGCATCGATGACGCGATCATCGGCTGTGCGATGCCCGAGGCCGAGCAGGGCATGAACGTGGCACGCATCGGCGTGCTGCTGGCCGGGCTGCCGGACACCATCGCCGCGCAGACCGTCAACCGCTTCTGCTCGTCCGGCCTGCAGGCCGTGGCGATGGCCGCCGACCAGATCCGCCTGGGCAATTCGGACCTGATGCTGGCCGGTGGCACCGAGTCGATGTCGATGGTGCCGATGATGGGCAACAAGATCGCGATGGCCCCGAGCGTATTCGACAACGACCACGTCGCCATCGCCTACGGCATGGGCATCACCGCCGAGAAGGTGGCCGAGGAATGGAAGGTCTCGCGTGAGGAGCAGGACGCCTTCGCCCTCGCCTCGCACCAGAAGGCCATCGCCGCGATCCAGAACGGCGACTTCAAGGACGAGATCAGCCCTTACGACGTGCGCACCCGCCAGCCCGACCTGGCCGACGGCCGCCGCATCATCACCCGTGACAGGATCGTCGACACCGACGAAGGCCCGCGCCTGGATTCGTCCGCCGAAGGCCTGGCCAAGCTGCGCCCGGTGTTCCGCAACGGCCAGTCCGGCGGCACCGTCACCGCGGGCAACTCCTCGCAGATGAGCGACGGCGCCGGCGCCGTGCTGCTGGCCTCGGAGCAGGCGATCAAGGACTACGGTCTGACGCCGCTGGCCCGCTTCGTCAGCTTCTCGGTGGCTGGCGTGCGCCCGGAAGTGATGGGCATCGGCCCGATCGCCGCGATTCCCAAGGCCCTCAAGCAGGCCGGCCTGAGCCAGGACCAGCTGGACTGGATCGAGCTCAACGAAGCCTTCGCCGCGCAGTCGCTGGCGGTCATCCGCGATTGCGGCCTGGACCCGTCCAAGGTCAATCCGCTGGGCGGCGCCATCGCCCTGGGCCACCCGCTGGGCGCGACCGGCGCGATCCGTACCGCCACCCTGCTGCACGGCCTGCGCCGTCGCCAGCAGAAGTACGGCATGGTGACCATGTGCATCGGCACCGGCATGGGTGCGGCCGGTATCTTCGAGTCGCTGTGATGCATCCGTCGGTGCCGGCCTAGCGCCGGCACCCGTCGCCGGAGCAGGCATCGACCGGTGGTCGATGCGCTGAACGCAGAAGGGCAGCCGCGAGGCTGCCCTTCTTTATGTTTACCGTGACCGTAAATCCGTGCGTAGTGCCGAGCCATGCTCGGCAACATCACCACGCCCGTTTCAACGGTCAACCAGGTATCGCCCGGCGCGACGTTCAGCCGGGCATGGCCCGGCGCTACCGGTCAGCTGTCGGCGAGCGCCTTCTTCAGCATCTCGCGCGCCGGTCCGGCCAGCTTCTCGTTGTTCAACGCAAAGCGGATGGTCGCTTCGACCAGACCCAGGTGGGTACCACAGTCGAAACGGGTGCCTTCGAAGCGGAAGGCGTCCACGCGCTCGCTCTTGAGCAGCTCGGCGATGGCGTCGGTCAGCTGGATCTCACCACCTGCACCGGTGCCGGTGGCTTCAAGCAGCTCGAAGATCTTCGGGCTCAGTACGTAGCGGCCGACCACGGCCAGGTCGCTCGGCGCGTCCTCGGGCTTGGGCTTCTCGACAATCGCACTGATCCGACCCTGGCGGCCATCGAAGGTGTCGGTGGCGACGATGCCGTAGCTGCCGGTCTTGTCGCGCGGGACGTCCTCGACGGCGATGATGCTCGCGCCGGTGGCCTGGTTGGCGTCGGCCATCTGCTTGAGCGCACCGTCACCCTTGTTCCAGATCAGGTCGTCAGGCAGCAGCACCGCGAACGGTTCGTCGCCGACGATCGCCTTGGCGCACAGTACCGCATGGCCCAGCCCCAGCGCCTCGGCCTGGGTGACGAAGATCGCACGCACGCCGTTGGGCAGCACGTGGCGCACCAGCTCCAGCTGCTMCATCTTGCCGGCGCGCTCGAGCTTCTGCTCCAGCTCGTAGGCCTTGTCGAAATAATCGGCCACCGCATGCTTGTAGCGGTTGGTGATGAAGATCAGGGTGTCGCAGCCGGCTTCGATCGCTTCATCGACGGCATATTGGATCAACGGCCGATCGATGATCGGCAGCATTTCCTTGGGAACCGTCTTGGTCGCGGGAAGGAATCGGGTACCGAGACCTGCCACCGGGAAAACCGCCTTGCGGATACGCTTGTTCGTCACAGCCTGTTGGCCTCTCGTGCCGGGAAGGGAAGCACTTTAGCGGACGCGACGTGATCGTCCTGTTGCAGTGGCGAGAACTCCGGCATGGTGGCGAACAGGATGCTGTTGATGGCATCGGTGTCGTAGGTGGCGATCGCTTCGCGCAGGCGCGGGACATTGCCCAGCACCTGCTCGCGGGCGAACGTACGCACGCCGGCTTCGAGGATCTTCGGGTGCGCGGTGGGGCGATAGTCCTCGTCCGAATAGAACAGGGTCTCGTGCAGCTTTTCGCCCGGACGCAGGCCGGTATAGATGATCGCGATGTCCTTGTACGGCTGTTTGCCGGCCAGGCGGATCATCTGCTCGGCGAGCACGCGGATCGGCACCGGCTCGCCCATGTCCAGGGTGTAGATCGCCCCGTGCGACGCCGATGCCGCGGCCTGCAGGATGAGCTGGCAGGCCTCGGGGATGGTCATGAAGTAACGCGTCACTTCCGGATCGGTCACGGTGACCGGCCCGCCCTTGAGGATCTGGTCGCGGAACAGCGGCACCACGCTGCCGGCCGAGGCCAGCACGTTGCCGAAGCGCACAGTCACGAAACGGGTGTGGCTGGTCTTCTGGTCCAGGCTCTGGCAGATCATCTCGGCGTAGCGCTTGCTCGCGCCGAGCGCGTTGACCGGGTCGACCGCCTTGTCGGTGGAGATGAACACGAAATGCTCGATCCGGGCCTCGACACAGGCACGGGCCACCGTTTCGGTGGACAGGATGTTGTTGCGCACCGCCTCACGAAGCTGGCGTTCCAGCACCGGCACCTGCTTGTAGGCGGCGGCATGGAAGACCGCATCGACGCTGGCCATCGACAGCGCGTGGCGGATCACCGCCGGGTCACCGCAATCGCCGAGCACCGCTTCCACTTCCAGGTCGGGGAAGCTGCGGGTGAGCTCGCCCTCGATGGTCAGCAGCAGCAGTTCACTCATTTCCAGCAGGATGATCCGGCCGGCACCGTGACGCGCGCACTGGCGGCACAGCTCCGAACCGATCGAGCCACCGGCGCCGGTCACCAGCACGGTGCGCCCGCCCAGCCAGCCACGGATCAGCGACCAGTCCGGCAGGATCGGCTTGCGACCCAGCAGATCCTCGATCGCCACTTCCTTGAGCTCGCCCGGCAGCGAATGACCGAGCAGCACGTCATTGAGCTTGGGCACCATGCGGAACGGCACGCCGGTGGCCTCACAGATGGCGACCACCCGCTGCATCCCGACCGCATCCAGGGAGGGAATGGCGATCACCAGCAGTCGGGCGGCGGTTTCGCGCACCGCGGCGGGGGCATCGTCCAGCGTGCCGAGAATCGGCAGGCCTTGCAGCTTGGCGCCCTGCAGGTGCGGGGCATCGTCAAGCAGGCCGACCGGCTCGAAATCGCCGGAACGGCGCAGGTCGCGGACCAGCGCCTCGGCGGCCTGGCCGGCACCCAGGATCAGCACCCGACGCGCAGTGGCGTCGTATTGCAGCGACTGGTAGTCCTTCCACGCGCGGTACAACAGGCGTGGCGCGCCCAGCAGCGCCGACAGCGCGAACGGGTAGATCACCAGCACCGACATCGGCACGCCGTTGAAGCGCTTGTAGGCCAGCACGACCACGATGGCGAGCAGGCCGATGAAGCTGGCCTTGAAGATGTTGAGGAGGTCGGCCACGCTGGCGAAACGCCACAGGCCGCGGTACAGGCCCACCCGCCAGAACACCACTGCCTGGATCGCCAGCACCAGCGAGGTGTCGATGTTCCACAGCGGAAGCGAGGGGGCATCGGCCAGCATCGAATAGCGGCCCGCATGCAGCAGCTGCCAGCACGCCCAGACCATGAACAGGTCGTGGACCACGATGGCGCCGCGCGGAATCAAACTGGTAAGACGGTCCTGCCAAGGCGTCATAAAACAAACAATCCTTCTAGTTGCGCATTCCCTTGCGCAGGAGTAGCCACAGGCCGGTCGCGAAGATCATCCACGCGACGGCTACGGCAGCCTCCCACCTCGGCTGCAGATCACTGCAAGCATTAAACACTGTAATACTGAATAGACCAAAAACAAAGTACATCCCTGTGACCAAAGTGTGGCTCAGACCACCTTTGACCGCGCGCTGGTAGAGATGCTGGGTGTGGGGCTCCATCCATCTTTGCCCGGACAGCATGCGCGACAGCAGTGTGAAGCCTGCGTCCACGAGGAACGCCGTGAGCGGCACTAGCAGCAGCAACCAGTTGACCTCGGTCACCACGCTGGCCAGGCAGACCAGGGCGGCAATTGCATAGCCCAGCGCGCCGCTGCCGACATCGCCCATGAAGATCCGTGCCCGCGGGTAGTTGAATGGCAGGAACCCCAGGCACGCCAAGGCCAGGACCAGGCCGGTCAGGGCAAAGGGCGCGGGCATCACCACCGCGAAGGCCAGCCCGGCCAGGATGGCCTGGGTAGTGGCTATGCCGTTGATGCCATCCATGAAGTTCCAGATGTTGATCAACGACGTCGTGAACAGCAGCGCCAGCAGCGCCTGCCACGGATTGCCGCTGGCCTGCCACACCAGCGCGGCCACCAACGCGGCGGCGACCAGATGCACCAGCAACCGGCGGACCGCGGGCAGCGGGCGGTGATCGTCCCACCAGCCAATGCCGGCCACCAGCACCAGGCCAAGACCGAACACCAGCAACTGAAGACGTGCGCCGGGCCACGCCAGCGCAGCTACGCCCGTAGCCAGCAGCAGGGTCAGCACGATCGCGATGCCGCCCCCGCGCGGGGTGGCCACGCCATGGCTGCGGCGTTCGCCGGGCTGATCCATCAGGTTGCGGCGCAGCGCGTAATGGCGCGCACCCCAGGTGAGCGCCGCCGCGATCGCCAGCACCGCCGGCAACCCGACCATCCAGGCCACGGGCATCGCTTAGAGCACCGCGTAGTTCAGCAGCGGCTTGACCGTTCCCCATTCCTTGCAGCTGGGGCACTGCCAGTGGTGCGTACGTGCGCCGAAACCGCAACGCGTGCAGCGATAGGCCGGGTTGCGCACCAGCAGCTGGTCGGTGATGTGCTTGAGGTCATGCAGGGTCGCGGTGGCGTCCGCGCCCTCGGCCAGGGTCAGGTCGATCAGCGCCGATTCGCCACGAACCGACGGACGATCCTTGAGCTGGCGGCCGAGATAGGCGCGCGCCGGGGCCACGCCCTCCTGTTCTTCCATCAACTGGGTCAAGGCCAGCACCGGGGCGATGCCACGGTAATGCTCGGTCATCTCCGACAGGAACGCGCGTGCACCGCCAAGGTCGCCGACCTTGCGGTAGTTCTGCATCAGCGCCTGCAGCACTTCGGGCAGGTATTCGGGATCGTTGCGCGCGGCGCGCTCGAAGGCGCGCACGGCGGCTTCGGCATTGCCCGCATCCGCTTCAAGACGGCCCTCGATGATGCCGGCGCGGACCGACATCGCATCGGCCTGGTAGGCGCGCGCGATGGCCGCCCTCGCCTCCTCGATCTTGCCGGCGCCGCGGAAGCGCTCGGCCAGTTCGCATTCGAACTGCCCGATCAGCTTGCCCATCGGCTCGCCGGTGACTTCCTCGAAGCGGCTGGCGTTGTCGATCGCCTTTTCCCAGTCACGCTCGGCCTGGTAGATCCCGATCAGGTGCTTGAGCGCCTGCGGCGCGCGCTGGTCGATCTGCGCCAGCTCACTGAACACGGTTTCGGCACGGTCCAGCAGCCCGGACTTCATGTAGTCCTCGCCCAGGGCGAGCAGTGCCTGCACCCGCTGCGCGTCATTCAGGTCGGCACGGTTGACCAGGCCCTGGTGCAGCCGGATCGCACGATCCACCTCGCCACGACGGCGGAACAGGTGGCCCAGCGCGACCTGGGTTTCGAAGGTTTCCTTGTCCAGCTCGGCGATATGCAGGAACAGCTCGATCGCCTTGTCCGGCTGCTCGTTGAGCAGGTAGTTCAGGCCACGGAAATAGGTGCTGGACAGGCGGCTGACCTGGTTGTCGCCATGGCGCTGGCCACCGCGACGGCCTATCACCCAGCCGGACAACGCCGCCAACGGCAGGAACAGGAAGAACCAGAACCACTCGGAGACAAATTCCATCGGGGCTCAGCGTCCGTCGAAAGTAGAAGAAGGGGTGGAAGCCGGCGCCACGACCGCGGTCGGGACAGCCTTCTGCGCCTTGCGCAGCTTCGCGTACAACGGGATCACCAGGCTGGCCAGCACGATGCCGCCGCCGATGATGGCACCGGACAACAGGGCGACAATGATCGCCAGGCCGGTGGTGGTGGTGATTTGGGTGAAGCCCAGACTGAGAACCATCTTGTCCGAGTTGAGCGCACCAATAATCAGTCCGGCGACCAGAACCGCCAGCAGCACAAGCAGACGTACGACTTTCATGTAGCATCTCCAGTTCCGGGAGATTCAAAGAGTAGCGGAATATAGAGCAGCGGGACAAAGAGGCCCGGAACGAAAAAAGCAGCGGACCAACGGTCCGCTCTACGCGGGGTCGCTTTCCAGCGGCACCACGGCGCTGACGCGCTCGCGCAGCTCCTTGCCGGGTTTGAAATGCGGGACATGCTTGCCCGGCAATGCGACCGACTCCCCGGTCTTGGGGTTGCGCCCCAGCCTGGGTGGCCGGTAGTGCAACGAAAAACTGCCGAACCCGCGGATCTCGATGCGATCCCCGCCGGCCAGCGCCCCACCCATCATTTCCAGCAACGACTTCACGGCCAGATCGACATCGTCCGACTTCAAATGCGCCTGTCGGCGCGCCAGGATTTCGATCAGCTCGGATTTGGTCATTACGGGCTCTTCGGGGGGAACTAGACCCTGAAACGGCCCGGACTGTTGTCCGGGCCGTCCAGGAAACTACGACAGCGACAGACCGATTACTCGGACTTGTTGCCGTTCAGCTGTGCACGCAGCAGCGCGCCGAGCTGGGTGGTGCCGCTGGACGCCGAAGAGGACTGGTATTCCTCCAGCACTTCGCGCATTTCCGCATCGTCCTTGGCCTTGATCGACAGCTGCAGGGTACGACCCTTGCGATCCATGCCCACGAACTTGGCTTCAACCTTGTCGCCGACCTTCAGGAACTGGGTCGCGTCGTCCACGCGCTCGTTCGCAACATCGCGAGCGGCCACGTAGCCTTCGATGCCGTCAGCCAGTTCGATGGTAGCGCCCTTGGCGTCCACTTCCTTGACCACGCCTTCGACCTTGGAACCCTTCGGGTTGGCCGCCATGTACTGACCGAACGGATCCTGCTCCAGCTGCTTGACGCCCAGGCTGATGCGCTCGCGCTCCGGATCGACGGCCAGGACCACTGCGTCCAGGTTGTCGCCCTTCTTGTAGTTGCGGACCACGTCTTCGCCGGTGGTGTTCCAGCTGATGTCGGACAGGTGCACCAGGCCATCGATACCGCCGTCCAGGCCGATGAAGATGCCGAAGTCGGTGATCGACTTGATCTGGCCCGACACCTTGTCGCCCTTCTTGTGGATGGCAGCGAAGGTTTCCCACGGATTGGCGGCAACCTGCTTCATGCCCAGCGAGATGCGGCGACGCTCCTCGTCGACGTCCAGGACCATGACTTCAACTTCGTCACCGACCTGCACAACCTTGGACGGGTTGACGTTCTTGTTGGTCCAATCCATTTCCGACACGTGCACCAGGCCTTCCACGCCCGGCTCGATCTCGACGAATGCGCCGTAATCGGTGACGTTGGAGACCTTGCCGAAGACGCGGCTGTTGGCCGGGTAACGACGGGCGATGTTGTCCCACGGATCTTCACCCAGCTGCTTCAGACCCAGCGAAACGCGGTTGCGCTCGCGGTCGAACTTCAGCACGCGGACGTCCAGCTCGTCGCCGACGTTCACGACTTCGGACGGATGGCGCACGCGCTTCCAGGCCATGTCGGTGATGTGCAGCAGGCCGTCGATACCGCCCAGGTCCACGAACGCGCCGTAATCGGTCAGGTTCTTGACGACACCCTTCAGGATCGCGCCTTCCTGCAGCTTGTCCATCAGCTGCTCGCGCTCTTCCGAGTGCTCGCTTTCGACGACAGCGCGGCGCGAAACCACGACGTTGTTACGCTTGCGGTCCAGCTTGATGAGCTTGAATTCCAGCTCCTTGCCTTCCAGGTAGGCCGGATCGCGCACGGGGCGCACATCGACCAGGGAACCCGGCAGGAACGCGCGGACATCCTTGATGTCCACGGTGAAACCACCCTTGACCTTGCCGCTGATGCGACCGGTGATGGTTTCGTTCTTCTCCAACGCTTCTTCCAGCTCGTCCCACACCATCGCGCGCTTGGCCTTCTCGCGCGACAGGACGGTTTCGCCGAAGCCGTTCTCGATGGAATCGAGGGCAACCTTGACGACATCGCCTTCGGCGACGTCGATTTCGCCAGCGTCGTTACGGAACTGTTCGATCGGCACGATGCCTTCGGACTTCAGGCCGGCGTTGATCACCACGACGTCGCCGCGGACTTCAACAACGACGCCGCTGACGATCGAGCCCGGCTTCAGCTTGGCCAGATTGGCCTGGCTGGCTTCGAACAGTTCGGCAAATGATTCGGTCATTAGATTTACTCTGTTGGACACATGGGCATTGGCCCCCGAAGGGAACCGCTTACTGCCCGCCTGTTGGTCGACCCCGGTAACGCAGGTCGTGTGTTAAGTAGGAAAACCGCCACGCAACATTGCGGGACGGAGCTTTTGCAGCCTTGCGATGGTGCGACACCGCCGATGGATTGACGGTCCTCCTGTACAACGGATCAGGCACCCGAAACCGGAAGCAGATCCAACACGTTGGCAACGACTGCGTCGATGCCGATGCCACTGGTGTCGATGATGACGGCATCGTCTGCCGGCTTCAGGGGCGCCACTGTGCGCTGTGCATCACGGGCGTCGCGGGCCATGATCTCGCGCAGGAGGTCATCAAAGTTAACAGAAACCCCCTTGTCTTTCAACTGCTTATGCCGGCGCTCGGCGCGCTCCTCGGCACTGGCGGTCAGAAACACCTTGTACGGCGCGTCCGGGAAGATGACCGTGCCCATGTCGCGGCCGTCCGCGACCAGCCCAGGCTCCAACCTGAATGCGCGCTGGCGTTCTTTCAGCGCCGCGCGGACCTCCGGGATCGCCGCAATGGCCGAGGCGAGCGCCCCGGTGGTCTCAAGCCGCAGCTCGTCGGTGGCATCGGTGTCGTTGACCACCACCCGCAACCCGCCGTCGGCGGCTTCGATGAAGCGCACATGGGTGTCGAAGGTGCAGCGAACCAGCGCCGAGGCGTCGGAGGTGTCGATATCGGCCCAGCTGGCGGCCACGCCCACGGCGCGGTAGAGAGCGCCCGAATCCAGGTAATGCCAGCCCAGGCGGCGTGCGACAATGCGGCTGACGGTCCCCTTGCCAGCCCCGGAAGGGCCATCGATGGTGAGCACGGAAGGAAGCTGGTTCATGGGTTTCCCGGTAGATTGGACCGCCCATTCTAGCCCCCGCCCAGGGCCGCTTGAGATTTTTTTGGTGCAACCACTTGAAAGGATGGAAAAAAGCCCGGTAGAATGGCGGGCTTGAACGGGCGTCACCTGCCGATTGTCATCTGCATATCGCGGCCGCGCTCCAACCGAATCCAACGTTTACGCCGAGGTATGCAATGAAAGTCCTGTCTTCCCTGAAGTCGGCCAAGTCCCGTCACCGCGATTGCAAGGTCGTTCGTCGTCGCGGCAAGATCTTCGTGATCTGCAAGTCGAACCCGCGTTTCAAGGCTCGCCAGCGCTGAGCCCAAAGGCATCACGACCCCCGGGTCGCGAGCTGCCTGAATAAAAAACCGCCTCCGGGCGGTTTTTTATTGCCGTTTTTTGCTGTAATCGCCGGGTAACTCACGACAGTTGGTCATGAGGCACGCCGTCGTGAGGCCTTCCGTATTCTTGACCACTGGGGAGTAGATCGAGATGAAGCGTTACCTGACCACCCTGCCGTTGCTTGCCCTGCTGGCCTGCGCCAGCGCCCACGCCGACACCCTGCTGATCGATCGCAGCCAGGAAAAGCCCGCCACCGCCCTGCCCGTCCGCGGCCAGAGCATGCAGCAGGTGCAGGCCCAGTTCGGCGACCCGGGCGAACGCCTGGACCCGCGCGGCGGGCAGAAGCGCCAGTGGCCGACGATCAACCGCTGGGTCTACCCGCAGTTCACCGTCTACTTCGAGAAGCAGAAGGTGATCGACGTGGTGGCCAACAAGGCCGACGCCAACGAAGTCGGCCCGAAGCCGCCGATCCGCTGACCCCATTCCTACTGCCCGCCACCCGGCGGGCCATCGCATCGAGACCATGAACGACACGCTCCGCTTTCCGGCCGAATGGGAAACCCAGTCCGCCATCCTGATCGCCTGGCCCCACGCCGACACCGACTGGGCCGACCGCCTGGGTGACGTCGAGGACACCTACATCGCCCTGGTTGCGGCCATCACCCGCTTCCAGCCGGTGCTGATCATCGTCGCCGACGATGACCTGGAGGCCTACGCCGATGCGCGCCTGCGCTCCAACCGGATCGACATGGACCGCGTTCGTTTCGTCACCGCGCAATACGACGACACCTGGCTGCGCGATTCCGGCCCGATCACGCTCAAGCGTGCCGACGGCGGCTTCCGCCTGCTCGACTTCCGCTTCACCGGCTGGGGCGGCAAGTTCGACGCGAGCCTGGACGACCAACTGGTCGGGGTGCTGCATGCGGCCGGCGTGTTCGCACCAACGGCCGAGGTGCAGAGCATTCCCTTCGCACTGGAAGGCGGCGGCATCGAAACCGACGGCGCCGGCACCCTGCTGACCACCTGGCAGTGCCTGCACGAGCGTCATCCGGACCGCGCGCGCGATTCGCTCAGCGCCGACCTGGCCAACTGGCTGCAGCAGGACCGGGTGCTGTGGCTGGACCACGGCTACCTGGAAGGCGACGACACCGACGCCCACATCGATACCCTGGCGCGCTTCGCGTCGGTGGACAGCATCGTCTACCAGGCCTGCGATGACAGCGGCGATTCGCACTTCGCCGAACTGCAGGCAATGGGCAACGAGCTGGCCGCGCTGCGCACGGCGCAGGGCACGCCGTACCGCCTGTTCCCGCTGCCGTGGGCGCAGCCGGTGATCGACGATGGCCGCCGCCTGGCCGCGTCCTACGCCAACTACCTGATCCTCAATGGCGCGGTGCTGATGCCGGCCTACGGCGATGTCGCCGACGAGGCCGCGCGTGCGGTGCTGGCCCAGGCCTATCCGGACCGCGAGATCGTGCCGGTGCCGTGCCGGTCGCTGATCTGGCAGAACGGCAGCCTGCACTGCATCACCATGCAGCTGCCGGAAGGGTTGCTGGCCTGACCCCTGCTGCAGGCCACGACCSWSGGTCGTGGCCTGCAGCTCCTCTCCCTCGGCGCGCCTGGATGTCGGTAGAGCGGGCGGGCAGCGCGATCCAGGACCGTTGGGCGCCATGGATGGCGCCCACGAGCCCCCATGGATGGGTTCACGGCGTGTCCTGGATYGSGCTGCCCGTCCCGCCTGCCTGCGCAAACGACGCGCCGCCCTCTGCACCGTGCCCCGACGATGGCGGCAACGTGGCATCGCCGCCCATTTAGCGCACAGCACGCCGCGTGCACCCATCCGCGATAAACTGCGTTTTTCCCCCGCAGGACCGCACTCGGATGAGCTCACGCCACACCCTTTCCGTCGCCCTGATCCAGGAGCGCAACCACGGTGACGCCGCGGCCAACCTGGCCGTGATCGAAACGCGCGTGGCTGAAGCGGCCGCCCAGGGTGCCAAGCTGATCCTGCTGCAGGAACTGCACAACGGCGCGTACTTCTGCCAGCACGAGTCGGTGGACGAGTTCGACCTGGCCGAGCCGATCCCGGGCCCGAGCACCGAGCGCCTCGGCGCGCTCGCCAAAAAACATGGCGTGGTCATCGTCGGCTCGCTGTTCGAACGCCGTGCCGCCGGGCTGTACCACAACACCGCGGTCGTCTTCGAAAAGGACGGCACGCTGCTGGGCAAGTACCGCAAGATGCACATCCCGGACGACCCGGGCTTCTATGAGAAGTTCTACTTCACCCCGGGCGACATCGGCTTCAAGCCGATCGACACCTCGGTGGGTCGCCTCGGCGTGCTGGTGTGCTGGGACCAGTGGTATCCGGAAGCGGCGCGCCTGATGGCGCTGGCCGGCGCCGAGCTGCTGCTCTACCCCACCGCCATCGGCTGGGATCCGGAGGACCAGCAGGACGAGCAGGGCCGCCAGCGCGATGCGTGGGTGCTGAGCCATCGCGGTCATGCCGTGGCCAATGGCGTGCCGGTGCTGAGCTGCAACCGCGTCGGTCACGAAGCCTCGCCGCTGGGCGCCTCGGGCATCCAGTTCTGGGGCAACAGCCACGTGCTCGGCCCGCAGGGCGAGTTCATCGCCGAAGCCGGTGGCGAGCCCACCGTGCTGATCTGCGAGGTCGACCTGCAGCGCAGCGAACACGTGCGGCGGATCTGGCCGTTCCTGCGCGATCGCCGCATCGATGCGTACGGCGACCTGCTCAAGCGCTACATCGACTGATACCCAGGACCCCTGCCCCGTGACCGTGTCCCTGCGCGACGCCACCGACGCCGACATCCCCGCCATCACCGCGATCTACGCGGTGGAGGTGACCGATCTGGTCAACACGTACGAGTACGACGTGCCCGACGCGGCGGAGATGCAGCGGCGCATGCACGACATCGTCGGCCGCGGGTTTCCGTACATCGTGGCCGAGGTCGACGGCCAGGTGGCCGGTTACGCCTATGCCAACACCTATCGCGGGCGCATCGCCTACCAGTGGACCGTGGAAAATTCGGTCTACGTGGATGCGGCCTTCCAGGGCCGGGGCGTGGGCACGGCGCTGCTGCAGGGGCTGATCGATGCCTGCGTGGCACGCGGGTACCGGCAGATGGTGGCGGTGATCGGCGAGCCGACCAACACCGCCTCGATCAAACTGCACGAGCGCTTCGGTTTCCACACCGTCGGCATTTTCCGCGGCCTCGGCCGCAAGCATGGCCGCTGGCTGGACACCGTCCAGATGCAGCGCGCGCTCGGCGATGGTGCCGACAGCGCCCCTTCGAATGAATGAAATGACTGAACCCCAGATCGATGACACCGGCGACACCCTGTTCGCCGGCCAGCCCGTGCGCGTGGTCGAACGCGACGGCGTGCGTTACACCCTGCTCGGCACCGCGCACGTGTCCCAGGCCAGCGTGGAGGCGGTGGAACGGGCGATCCGCAGCGGCCGCTTCGATGCGGTGGCAGTCGAGCTCGACGCGCAGCGCCTGCAGGCGCTGACCAACCCCGATGCGATGGCCAAGCTGGACCTGGTCGAGGTGATCCGCAAGGGCCGCGTGGCACTGTTTGCCGCCAACCTGGCGCTGGCCGCCTACCAGCGTCGCCTGGCCGAACAACTCGGCATCGAGCCGGGCGCCGAGCTCAAGCGCGCGGTGACCCTGGCCAACGAACAGCACCTGCCGGTGCATCTGATCGACCGCGAAGTCGGGCTGACCTTCAAGCGCGCGTCGCAGCGGCTGGGTTTCTTCGGCCGGATAAAGCTGGTGATGGGACTGGGCGCGGGCCTGTTCGCCTCTGAAGACGTGGGCGAGGAAGAGATCGAAAAACTCAAGCAGGGCGACATGCTCGAAGCGAGTTTCGGCGAATTCGCCAGCGAAAGTCCGGCGCTGTACGAGACCATCATCGGCGAGCGTGACCGCTACATGGCCACCCGCCTGCGCGAAGTGCACGACCCTGCGCAGCGCGAGGTGCTGGCGGTGGTCGGCGCCGGCCACCTGGCCGGGCTGGCGAAGTATCTGGAAACCGATACCGATGCGCCGGGTCCCTTGCGCGAATCGCTGGAAGAAGTGGCGAAAAAGCGCAACATCCCGTGGATCACCCTGACCATCCTGGCGATCGTGCTGGCGGGTATCGCAGTCGGCTTCTACCGTGGCGGCATGGGCGTGGGCGGTGAGTTGCTGCTGACCTGGGCGATGTACACCGGTGGCCTGGCGGGCCTGGGGTGTCTGCTGGCCGGCAGCCATCCATTGAGCATCCTGACCGCGATCGTGGTCGCCCCGTTCAAGCCGTTCCGCCTGAGCATTCCCACCGGTGCCTTCGCGGCGCTGGTGGAAACCCGCCTGCGCAAGCCAGCGTACGAGGATTTCCTCAAGCTGCGCGACGATGCGCAGAGCGTGAGGGGCTGGTACCGCAACCGCGTCACCCGCGTGGTGCTGACCTTCATGCTGACCAACCTGGGCAGCATGCTGGGACTGTGGCTGACCGGCTTCCAGGTGTGGGGGAAGGTGGCGGGGTAATTCCCTGCGCCGAGGCGGATCGAAGGGCCACGCAATGCGTGGCCTTTTTTTGGCTCTTCGCCCCCTATGCGGGGCAAGCAGAAGCGTGCGTTGACTTCTTCCAGGCGCGGCGGTCGGTGGGTCGGGCGCTGGGCGCCCATGCCCTTTCCGGCGACGCCCCCGGCGTCGGCCTGCGGCCGCCACCTCCTCCTTTATTTCGCCTCCAAGGGMATGGGCGCCCAGCGCCCGACCCACCAACCGCCATCAAACGTGCCCGGCTCCTGGCCTGTACCGCAAGCCGAGCCCCGTAGCAGCCGGTAGGCCCCTGGGCAAAATAAAGGAGGAGGCCGCCAGGCCGGGGGACATTTGCGCCAGGGGCCTACCGGCTGCTACGGGGCCCTCACGCTCGCGACATACCGGAGCGAAGACACAGCCTGGCACTGCCCGTCCGGGCCGACGGCCGGCGCTACCGGGAATCTGGGATTCGCGTGGAGCCGGCCAGCGGCCGGCGCTACCGGGAATCTGGGATTCGCGTGGAGCCGGCCAGCGGCCGGCACTACCGGGAAGCTGGGATCGCGGGGAGCCGGCCAGCGGCCGGCACTACCTAAAGCCGGGTACGTTGGCCGGACAGGGGGGCGTTCAGGCGACCGTTGCCGCTTCGCCCTTCGCCGGCAGGCCGCGGGCGCGGCGGATGATCCTGCCCACCGCGATGCTCATGTCATCGAGCATCGCGTAGATGGTCGGCAGGAACAGCAGACTGACCACCGTGGAGAACGCCAGGCCGCCGGCAATGGCACGTGCCATCGGGTAGTACGGCGGGCCGTTGCCCAGCAGCTGGGTGTCGGTGAGCGAGATCGGGATCATCGCCAGGATCGCGGTGCCCATGGTCATCATGATCGGGCGCAACCGCTCGCGCGAGCCTTCCACCAGCGCCTGGGTGCGGCCCATGCCGCGCCGACGCAGGTTGTTGATGTGCTCGATCATCACGATACCGTTGTTCACCACCACGCCCATCAGCACCAGGATGCCGATGAAGGACATGATTCCGAACGAGGTCCCGGTCAGCCAGAACAACCAGAACACCCCGAAGATCGAGAACAGCACCCCGCTCATGATCGCCGCCGGGAACAGCAGCGATTCAAACACCGCGGCCATCACCACGTAGATCATCACCAACGCGATGATCAGGTTGAACAGCATCTGCTGCATGGCCTCGTTGTCGTTGCCGTAGTCGCCGCCATCGAAGGTGAAGGTATAGCCGGCCGGGAAGCTCATCGGCGTGAGCGTCGCTTCCATCGCCTTGCGCGCTTCCGGGGCGGTGACCTTCTCGGCCAGGTTGGCCTTGATGGTCAACGTGGTCTGGCGGTTGGTGCGGCCGATCTGCGTCGCCGACGGCCTGATCGACACATCCACCAGGCTCAGCAACGGCACCGATCGGCCGTCGCCGGTACGCACGGTGAAGCTGGCCAGGTCTTCCGGGCTGCTCTGTTCGGCCCCGGCGAACCGCACCCATACCGGCACCTCGCTGTCGCCGCGCCGGAACTCGCGCATCGGCGCACCGCGCAGCGCCAGGCCGACAAAGCTGGCGACCTGCTCTGCATTGAAGCCGAACGCCGCCGCGCGCTCGCGATCGACGTGGATGGCCAGCTCGCTGCCCTTCTCGCCGTTGTCGATGCGCACGTCGCGCAGTTCCTTGCGCTGTGCCAGCAGCGGCACCACCTCCTCGCCGATCTCCTGCAGCATCTTGGTCGAGTCGCCGACCAGCTGCACCTGCACGGATTGATTGCTGCTGCCGCCACCGTCGCCGCCCTGGTTGCCGACGATGTAATCGGCACGCGCCGAACGCGGCAGGCCCTTGCGCAGCGCTTCCTGCACGGCAGGCATGTTGTCGGCATGCTCTGCGTCGAAGGTCACCGTCGTGCTGCTGCCTTCCTGCTCGCTGTACCAGGAATAGATCTGGGTGATGTGCAGCTTCTCGCGCTGGCCATCGAGGTAGTGCTCGACGCGCGCGACTTCCTCGGACATCTGGCTGTAGGTGTAGGCGCCCTTCCAGTTGTAGCCGATGAACACCTCGTGGCCACCTTCGCCCCCGAACATGTCGATCTTGGTCAGCTTCATCGGCACCAGGCTGATGGCCACCACCATCAGGATGCCGAACACGCTCCAGCCCCGATGTTCCAGCGTCCAGCGCAGGACCTTGGCATAGCGGCGCTGCAGGCGCGCGATCACCCCGGATTCGGCGTGCACCAGCTTGGGGGTCTGCATGCGCGCGGACAGCATCGGGATCAGGCTGACCGCCACCAGCCACGAGGCCAGCAGCGAGACCGAAATGGTGATCGCGATCTGCGACATGAAGATGCTGATGTTGTTGGTTTCACCGAACAGGTTCGGCACGAACACGATGCAGTGGCACAGGGTGCCGGCACTCAGCGCGATGGCCACGTTGCGCGTGCCGATGATCGAGGCCAGCCGCGGCTGGTCGGGCATGCGTTCGCGTTCCTGGTAGATGCTCTCCACCACCACCACCGCGTTGTCCACCAGCATGCCGACGGCCAGCAGCAGGCCCATCATGGTCAGGATGTTGAGCGTGACCCCGGCAAAGTACATGAAGCCCAGGGTGATCACGAAACAGATCGGGATCGCCAGGGTCACCATCAGCGTGGACGGCCAATGGCGCAGGAAGAAGAACAGCACCGTGATCGACAGCAGCAGACCGACCGCGCCGGCCTCGGCCAGCTCCAGCAGCGAGGAGGTGACCATCTTGCCCTGGTTGTCGATGACCTTGATCTGCACATCGCGCATCGACGGCTGCTTGCGGATCGCCTCCACTTCGGCGAGCGCTGCGCGCGAAACTTCCACCAGGTTGGCGCTGCGCTCCTTGAAGATGTCCAGGCCGACGGCCGGGTTGCCATCCAGGCGGCGGCCGTAGTTCATCCGCGTGGGCTTGAGCCGGATGTCGGCGATGTCGCCCAGGCGCAGGCCCTTGGTGTCGATCACCAGGTCGCGCAGTTCCTGCAGGTCGGTGATCTCCCCGACCGGCTGGATGCGCACGCGCTGGCCGTTGTCATCGATCTGCCCGGCCGAGATCGAGAAGTTCAGCGTGCGCAGACGGTCGCTGAGGTCGTTGATGCTCAGGTTGTGCGCGGTCAGGCGGTCCGGGCTGATCGCAATCTCCACCTCGTTGGGTGGCGCGCCGGAGATATTGACCCGGGCCACGCCGGGGATGCGTTCGATGCGCCGCTTGAACTCGCGGTCGAGCATGTCGTACGCGCCGGTGAGGTCGCTGCTGCTGGCCAGGCGCACCTTGAGCACCGGGTCATCGCTGCTGGACCACTTGAACACGCTGTAACGCTGCAGGTCATCGGGCAGGTCGGTGCGGATCGCGTCGATGCGCTCGCGCGCGTCCGAGGCGGCGATGGCGATGTCGCGGTCCCAGTCGGTGAACTCGATGAAGATGCTGGCCCCTTCGGAGGTGGCCGAGGAGCGCATGCGCTTGATCCCGGTCATGGTGGCCAGCGCTTCTTCGGTGGGGCGGATGATGTTGCGCTCCACTTCCTCGGGGGTGGACCCGGTGTAGGGCACCTGCACGAACAGGAACGGGGCCGAGATGTCCGGCAGTGCCTCCAGCGGCAACCGCAACGAGGCGATCAGCCCCACCACCGCCAGCGACACGAAGCACATGATGGTGGTGATGGGACGGCGGATGGAGAACTCGGCGATGCTCATGCCGGCTCCCGTGCGGTGCCGGTGCCGGGGGTCTCGACGAAACCGGCTTGCTTGCGCCCTCGTTCGCGGTAATACGCATCGCCGCGACCATCCAGCAGGTCGTACACCACCGGGATGACGATCAGGGTCAGCAGGGTGGACACCAGCAGGCCACCGATGACGGTGATCGCCATCGGCGCGCGCACTTCGGCGCCCTCGCCCATCGCCACCGCCAGCGGCAGGAAGCCGAACAGCGTGCACAGGGTGGTCATGATGATCGGCCGCAGGCGTGAGCGCGCGCCCTCCACCAGTGCCTGCTGCTTGGGCACCCCGGACTCGCGCAGCTGGTTGACCTTGTCGATCAGGATGATCGCGTTCTTGGTCACCAGCCCCACCAGCAGGATCAGGCCGATGAACACCACCACCGAAATCGGCTTGCCGGTCAGCATCAGCGCCAGGATCGCGCCGACCAGGGCCAGCGGGATGGTGAACAGGATGACGAACGGGTGCAGCAGCGATTCGAACTGCGACGCCATCACCAGGTAGACCAGGAAGATCGCCAGGCCGAAGGCGAAGATCAGCGAGCGCGCCGATTCGGCCAGCTCCTCACCCTGCCCGCCGATGTGCATGCCCACGCCGGCGCCCAGCGGGTCCTTGGCGACCATGTCCTGCACTTCGCGCACCGCACCGCCCAGGTCGATGTCGCGCAGGTTGGCCGAAACCACCGCCACGCGCGTCTGGTCGGCGCGGTGGATCTCGCTCGGGCCGTTGGTGGCGACCACCTCGGCCACCGCATCCAGGGTCACCGGACGGCTGCTGCCGGGATTGACGATGAGCCGGCGGATGCTGTCCACGCTGGCACGGTCGCCTTCCTGGGCCCGCACCAGCACGTCGATCTTGCGGTCGCGGAAGCTGTAGCGGGTGGCCACGTCGCCACGCACCTTCTTGACCACCACATCGGCGATCTGGCGGGTGGTCAGGCCGAGTGCGCCGGCACGTTCCTGATCGAAGCGGATCTGGATTTCCGGGAAGCCTTCCTCGACCGTGGATTTGACGTCGGCGTAGTGGGGGTTGTTGCGCAGCATCGCCGCCAGTGCCTGGCCGGCGTGTTCCAGGGTGGCCATGTCCTGGCCGCGCAGCTCCACTTCCAGTGGCGTGGAGAAACTGAACAATGCCGGCCGCGCGAAGTCGACCTGCACGCCCGGATGCTGCTTCATCGAATCACGCAGGCGCTCGGTGATGGCCGCTTCCGTGCGGGCGTCGCCGCCACCGGCCATGACCACGGTCAGCTTGCCGATGTTCTCGCCGCTTTCGGTCGGGCTGGCATCCAGCCGCGTGCCGCTGCCGCTGACCCCGTACAACGAGGCGATCTGGCCGTCCTTGGCGTGGGCCAGCTGCAGCTCGCGGACCAGGGCATCGGTCTGCTTCAACGGCGTGCCGGCCGGCAGCTTGGCGGTCATCTCGAAACGGTCCTGGGCCAGCTGCGGGATCAGGTCGGCCCCCAGCATCGGCACCAGCGCCAGGGTGGCCACGAAGGCCAGGCCAGCCAGGCCCAGCACCTTGCCCGGGTGGTGCAAGGCACCCGGCAGCAGCTTGAGGTAGCCGCGCTCGGCACCGGCGTAGGGCTTCATCGCCACATCGCTGGCCTTGCGCATCACCGGGCCAACCACCGCCACGACCCCGCGCGACACGCGGATCACCGCCCACGCCAGCCCGAAGCAGGTCCAGCGCACCAGCGCGCCGACGCCGCGACGGCTACCGGCCACCGGCTTGAGCCAGCGCTGTTCCGGCTGCCAGGTGGCGTGCGCCGGTTCCTCCGGGAAGGCCAGCGGCGGACGGCCCTTGAGCGAGCTCAGCATCGGGATCAGGGTCATGGACACCAGCAGCGAGATCGCAATGGCGATCGCCACGGTCAGCGCCTGGTCGCGGAACAGCTGGCCGGCGATGCCATCAACGAACACCAGCGGCAGGAACACGGCGATGGTGGTCAGCGTGGAGGCGACCACGGCCATGCTGACTTCCCGGGTGCCGGCGATCGCCGCCTCCAGGATGCCCAGGCCACGCTCGCGCGCCTTGGCGATGCTCTCCAGCACCACGATCGAGTCGTCCACCACCAGGCCGGTGGCCAAGGCCAGGCCGCCCAGCGACATCACGTTGAGGCTGAGCCCCATCTGGCCCATGAAGAAAAACGTGGTGATGATCGACACCGGCAGCGACAGGCTGATCACGAACGTGCTCCAGCCATCGCGCAGGAACAGGAAGATGATCAGGATCGCCAGCAGGCCGCCGATCACCGCGTCTTTCTTGACGTCGCTGATGGCGTGTTCGATGAAGCGCGACTGGTCTTCGATGGTGGTCAGTTCGGCATCGCCGGGAATCTGCCCCTTGATCTGTTCCAGCTTGGTACGCAGCGCGGCGGCGGTGGCGACGGTGTTCGCATCGCCTTCCTTGTAGATCGCCAGTTCGACCGCTTCCTTCCCGCCCAGGCGGATGATCGCCTCGCGCTCTTTGTAGCCCTGGCGCACGCTGGCGACATCCTTCAACCGCACCGGCATACCGTTGGCGACGGTGGAGGAACTACTGCTGGATGCACTCTGCGCGGCCGAAGCGGCGGCGACGGCCGCATCCGAACCGGTGGACGCGGCGATCGCGAACATCTGCTGCATGGCCGCGTCGGCGGCACTGCCGTTGCTGCCTTGCGTGGTCACCAGCAGGTTGCGGATGTCGTCCAGGTCGGCGAACTGGTTGACGGTACGCACCAGGAAGCGCTGCGAGCCCTCCTCCAGGCGGCCGCCGGAAATATTGATGTTCTCTTCCTTGAGCCGCTTGATGACGGTGTCGATCGGCAGGTTGAGCTGGGCCAACTTCTGCTGGTCGATGTCGACCTGGATCTCGTCTTCCAGGCCACCGCCGACCTTGACCGCCGCCACGCCGGTGACCGGCTCCAGCTTCTTCTTCAGGTCCTCGTCGGCATAGCGACGCAGTTCGGTCAGCTGGCGCACCGCGTCGGCGTCGGTGGCGGCCTCCTTCTTTGCCGAAATCACCAGGCGCATGATCGGCGCGGTGGACGGATTGAAGCGCAGCAGCACCGGGGCCTTGGCCTCCAGCGGCAGGTTCAGCGCTTCCATCTTGTCGCGCACCTCCAGGCTGGCCTGGTCCATGTTGGTGCCCCAGGCGAACTCCAGCACCACATCGCTCTGCCCGGTACGCGAGACCGACTTGAGCTTGCGCAGGTTCTTGACCACGCCCACGGCCTCTTCGACCGGCTCGCTGATCAGGGTTTCAATTTCAGTCGGCGCCGCACCGGTGTACTCGGTGCGCACGGTCAGGGTGGGATAGCTCAGGTCGGGCAGCAGGTTGACCTTGAGGTTGCCCAGGGCGATGAAGCCGAACAGCATCAGCGTCACCGTGCACATGGCGATGGTGACGCGGCGGCGGGTGGCAAATTCCACCAGGCCGCCGCCGTGCGCGCCCGGACGCTCGCCAGCGTGCGGGTCCTTGCCGTGGTCGTTGCCGGCCGATGTCATTGGCGGCTCTCCGCCTTTTTTGCCGGCACGGCAGCGGCGGTGGCGGTCGGCTTGGCACCGATCACCTGCACCGCGGTGCCGTCACGCAGCGCCACCTTGCCGGCGGTGACCACCTGGTCGCCTTCGGCCAGGCCATCGCGGATCTCCACCCACGGGCCTTCGGCATAACCGAGCTTGACCGGCACCCGGGCGACCTTGCCGGCGCGCACGCGGAACACGGCGGGTTCGCCGTCGTCGAGCAGTGCCAGGCGCGGCACCACCAGCGCATCGGCACGCTGGTCGTAATCGATCCGGATGCGACCGAACATGCCCGGCTGCAGGCCTTCGGCGTCTTCGCCGAAACCGCTGACCACGCGGAAGGTGCCGCTGCCGGCATCGATCACCGGCGCGATACGGTCGACCACGCCCGGGAACGACTTGCCCGGCAGCGCATCGGCCAGCAGCGTCACCGGCTGGCCGGCGCGCAGGGTGGCCAGTTCGCGCTCGGGCACGTTGAGCGTGGCTTCCAGGCGCGAGTTGTCGATGATGCGGAAAATCGGCGTGTTGATCTGCACGAAGTTGCCGGTCTTGATCGAGCGCGAGGCGATCACGCCGGAGATCGGCGCCACCACCGTGGTGTAGGACAGCTCCAGCGTGGCCAGCCGGTACTGCGCGCGGGCGTTCTCCACGTCGTACTTGATCTGGTCGACATCGGCGGCGCTGACCATCTGCTGGCCGATCAGCTTCTGCGCACGCTGGTAGTTGTTTTCCAGCTTGCGCATCACCGCCTCGCTCTGGGCGACGGCCAGCCGCGCACGGTCCGGATCCAGCCGCACCAGCGGCTGCCCGGCGCGTACTGCCTGGCCCTCTTCGACCAGCACCGCCAGTGCCACCCCGGAGGTCTTGGCGACCACCTGCGACTCCGCGCGCGCTTCCAGCGCGGCGGTGCCGGTGTAGCTGGCCGCCACCGCGCGGCGGCTGGCGGCGACCGCTTCGACCGGGACCGCGTCGACCTTTTCGGCCTTGGCGTCCTTTTCCGCAGCCTGCGCATCGGCGGCACCGGTGCCGGCGCCGCAGCCGCTCAGCAGCAGCGAGGTGGTGATCAGCAGAGCAGCGGCGCAGGTTCCGGTGCGGCCGTGCAGGAAAGATTTTCGCGACATCGTCGTGTCCCTGAGGGATGCGTGGGCAGGTGTTGTAGCAAAGTAATGCACCACGTCACGATCACACCATATCCCAAAGGTCATGGTGACCTGCGGCAACGCCTCCGATGACCCGGTTTCAGCTAGATGAAATCGCAGGCTATACTCGGGCCAGTTCCGTACCCCACGCCGGAACGACCAGACCCGTACACCGGAAAGGACATCATGCGCCCGCAGCCGCTCGCCGCTTGTCTTCTGGCCGTCCTCCTGCCCCTCGGGGCCGCCGCACAGGCCGCCACTGCTCCAGCAGTACCCGCAGCACCTGCCGCACCCGCTCCTGCTTCAGCCCCCGCCGCGCCCGCCCCTGTCGCCCTCACCGGGAATGTCGACAATGGCCGCGTGCTGGCTTACACCTGCCAGGGGTGCCACGGCATCACAGGCTACAAGAACGCCTACCCCAGTTACCGGGTGCCCAAGATTGGCGGGCAGACCCAGCAGTACCTCAGCCAGGCGCTGAGCGAGTACCGCCAGGGCAAGCGCCGGCATCCCACGATGCAGGCGCAGTCCATGAGTTTCAGCGAACAGGAGATCGCCGATCTCGCTGTTTACCTGTCCACCGTCAAATAAGCGCGCTCATGTCGAAAGCCACGCCCTTCAAGCGTCACGCCATCGCCCTGTCCGTTGCCCTACTGATGACTGCGTGTTCGCAGTCACAGGTGGAAAACAGCGCAGATTCCGCCGCCGACCCGGGCCACGCCAGTGGCGAACATGGGTCCGGCTCCTCCGCCGGCTTACCGGCCGGACGCCTGGCTGCTGGTGAAGCTCGTGCCCAGGTCAAGGGCAAGGCCACCGGCCAGAGCTGCATCGACTGCCACGGCGTCGACGGCAACAAGCCGATCGACCCGACCTACCCGAAACTGGGTGGGCAGTACGGTGACTATCTGGCGCATGCGTTGCAGGCCTATCGCGCCGGCGACCGCCAGCATGCGTTGATGACCCCGCAGGCGACCGACCTGAGCGATCAGGATATTGCCGACCTGGCCGCCTATTTTGGTTCGCGGCCGAGCCAGCTGCGGGACCTGCACGGGGTGAAGTGACCGCGGTGGAGCCGACCGTTGGTCGGCTGCCCTTCGTTCGGGCGTCATGAAGCGCTGAATCGTAGAGCCGACCGTTGGTCGGCTGCCCTCCGTTCCGGCGTCATGAACCTCTGAATGGTAGAGCCGACCGTTGGTCGGCTGCCCTTCGTTCCGGCGTCATGAACCTCTGACGCCAGCCGACCAACGGTCGGCTCTACGCGTGAGGCCGACCAACGGTCGGCTCTACGTGTGAGGCCGACCAACGGTCGGCTCTACGYRTGRGGCCGACCAACGTTCGGTTCTTCGCGTGCGGGCGACCTGCGGTCGGTTCCACACGTCCCGCATCGTCAAGCCGACCAACGGTCGGCTCTACGTCGATCGCCGGATCAGGCGTCCAGCTCTTCCCAGCGTGCGTAGGCGGCATCCAGTTCCGCCTGCACCTTGCCCAACTGCTGGGTGTGCGCGGCCATGTCGGCGGCGCTGCGCTGGTAAAACGCCGGGGCGTTCATCGCGGCGGTGAGGCCTTCGACGTCCTTCTCCAGCGTTTCGATCTTCAGCGGCAACTGTTCCAGCTCGCGCGCGTCCTTGTAGCTGAGCTTGCGCTTGGGCTCGGCCGGGGCGGCAGCAGCCGATGCAGCCGCAACGGGCTTGGCCGCCGCCACCGGTGCCGACGCGGCGGCGGCCGCCACGCGTGCCGCGTGGCGCTGCCAGTCGGTGTAACCGCCGACGTATTCGCCGACCACGCCGTCGCCTTCCATGACCATGGTGGAGGTCACCACGTTGTCGAGGAAGTCACGGTCGTGGCTGACCAGCAGCAGGGTCCCGGTGTAGTCGCTCAGCAGCTCTTCGAGCAGTTCGAGGGTTTCCACGTCCAGGTCGTTGGTCGGTTCATCCATCACCAGCAGGTTGGACGGCTGGGCGAACAACTTGGCCAGCAGCAGGCGGTTGCGCTCGCCACCAGACAGACGGGTGATCGGCGCGCGCGCACGCTCGGGCGAGAACAGGAAGTCCTGCAGGTAGGCGTGCACATGCTTGCGCTTGCCGTTGAACTCGATGAAATCGCGGCCTTCGGCCACGTTCTCGATCGCCGTCCAGTCTTCGCGCAGCACCGCACGGTACTGGTCGAAGTAGGCGATCTGCAGGTTGGTGCCGGCACGTACTTCGCCGCCCTGCGGCTGCAGGTCGCCCAGCAGCAGCTTGAGCAGCGTGGTCTTGCCGCTGCCGTTGGGACCGATCAGGCCGATGCGGTCGCCGCGCAGGATGACGGTGCTGAAATCCTTGACCATCACCCGCTCGCCGAAGGCGAAGGAGATGTCCTTGACGTCGATGACCTTCTTGCCGGAATTCTCCGCCTGCGCCGCTTCCATGCGCACGTTGCCGCCGAGCTCGCGGCGCTGCGAACGGTCGTTGCGCATCGCCTTGAGGCGGCGCACACGGCCTTCGTCGCGGGTACGACGGGCCTTGATGCCCTGGCGGATCCAGATTTCTTCCTGCGCCAGCAGTTTGTCGAAGCGCGCGTTTTCCTGCGCCTGTGCGTTCATGCGCTCTTCGCGGCGGCGTTCGTAGTTGGCCCAGTCGCCGGGCCAGCTGGTGACCTGGCCGCGGTCGATCTCGACGATGCGGGTGGCCAGCGCGCGCAGGAAGCGACGGTCATGGGTGACGAACACCACGCTGCCGTTCCAGTTCTTGAGGAACATTTCGAGCCWGTCGATGGCTTCGATGTCCAGGTGGTTGGTGGGTTCGTCCAGCAGCAGCAGATCCGGCGAGGACACCAGCGCGCGGCCCAGCAGCACGCGGCGCTTCATACCGCCGGACAGGCGCGCGAATTCGGCATCGCCGTCCAGGTCGAGCTTGGTCAGGGTCTCGCTGACGCGCTGATCCAGGCCCCAGCCGTTGGCGGCGTCGATCTTGGCCTGTACGGCCGACAAGGCATCGCCGTCGAAGTCGTCGGCCATGCTCAGGTGATGGAACTCGGCCAGCCACTGGCCCAGCTCGCCCAGGCCATCGGCGACCACGTCGAAGACGCTGCCGGCGGCACCGTGCGGCACCTCCTGTTCCAGGCGGGTGATGCGCACCCCCTGCTGCACGCGGACTTCGCCGTCATCGGGCTTGTGATCGCCGGACAGCAGTTTGAGCAGGGTCGATTTGCCGGCGCCGTTGCGGCCGATCAGGGCAATACGCTCGCCCGGCTCGATCGACAGTTCGGCTTTTTCCAGCAACAAGGGGCCGCCGACGCTGAAGTCGACGTTTTGGAGAGTAATCAGAGGCATCCGACCATTGTACGGGCTGGCGGTGCGCGGCGTCGCTCAACCGTGCGCGAAAGCGTCCGGCGGCAGGCCCAGCAGCGTGGCCAATGCCGGCGGCACCTGCTTGCCCGGGTGCCGGACCACCCACAGCTGCCGCGACAGGAGCGGCAACGGGGTGTCCAGGATACGCAGCGTGCCCAGCGCAACCAGATCGGCCACGGCGTGGCCGGACAGGCAGGCCACGCCCAGCCCGGCCGCTGCCGCCTGCTTGATTGCCTCGGTGCTGCCCAGCCGCATGGATCGGCCGAAGTGGTGCAGATGCGGCAGCAGCGCCTGCTCGACCGCCTCGCGGGTGCCCGACCCGGGTTCGCGCAGCAGCCAGCGCGCGTTGGCCAGCGTGGCCAGGTCCGGCATCGGCCCGAGCGGCGCGTCGGCCGCAGCGACGATCACCAGTGCATCGCGCTGCCACGGCAGCACCTGCAGGCCGCTTTCATGGCACGGGCCCTCGATCAGGCCCAGGTCGACCTCCAGCCGTTGCACTGCAGCCACCACGTCGGCGCTGTTGCCGATGCGCAGGTCGACCTGCGCCAGCGGGTTGTCGGCCAGCAGCGCGGCCACGCGCGTCGGCAGCAGGTAGTTGCCGATGGTGCTGCTGGCGCCGATCCGCAACTGCAGCGGGACCTGGTCGAGCGTGCGGTCCTGCCCGACCCCGGCCACGGTCTCCATGTCGGCGGCAGCGACCAGCAGCGCCCGCGCCGGGTCCAGCAGCGCCCGACCGTGCGCGTTGAGCACCAAGCGCCGGCCGATGCGATCGAACAGCGGCGCGGGCAGGTGGGCTTCCAGTTCGTTGAGCGCGGCGCTGGTGGCCGACTGCGACAGCGCCAGCTGCGTGCCCGCCGCCGCCGTGGTACCCGCGTCGGCGACAGCCACGAAAACCTGCCATTGGCGCAAGGTGAGGTGCATGGCGGACATTAACGCATAGAACTGGTTGAAATCAGATGAACAATGCGTTTTACAGGTTCATTGCCGACGCGCACGCTGTTCACCTGATCCCACCGGAGCGTTGCCGTGAACACCTCTACCGCCGCCCTGCCCTCGACGTCCCTGGCCCAGCGCTGGCGCGGCCGCGTGCCGGGCCTGCTGCTGACCGCGGGGGTGGCGGCGGCCGCGATGGGCCTGGCAACGCTGCCATGGCTGCAGGCGCACGGCATCAGCGCGTTGACCCTGGCCATCGTGCTCGGTATCGCGCTGGGCAACAGCGTCTATCCGCGCCTCGCCGCGCAGGCCGCGTGCGGGGTCGGCTTTTCCAAGCAGTGGCTGCTGCGCGCCGGCATCGTGCTGTATGGGCTGCGGCTGACGTTCCAGGACATCGGCCAGGTCGGCGTGGCCGGCGTGCTGGTTGATGCGCTGGTGCTGGGCAGCACCTTCGCGCTGGCCTGGTGGGCCGGCACCCGCTGGTTCGGGATGGATCGCGAGAGCGCGCTGTTGATCGGCGCGGGCAGCGCGATCTGTGGCGCGGCGGCGGTGATGGCCGCCGAGCCGGTGGTGCGCGGTCGCGCCGAGCAGGTGACCGTGGCGGTATCGACGGTGGTGGTGTTCGGCACGCTGGCGATGTTCCTGTACCCGCTGTTGTATCAGCTCAACCTTGCCCATGGCTGGGTGCCGATGAGCGAAGCGGCCTACGGCGTGTTCACCGGCTCGACCGTTCATGAAGTGGCGCAGGTGGTTGCGGCCGGGCGTGCGGTGAGCCAGGGCGCCGCCGATACGGCGGTGATCGCCAAGATGGTGCGGGTGATGATGCTGGCCCCGTTCCTGCTCGCGCTGTCGTTGCTGCTGGCACGCGGCCGTGTCATGCAGCCCGGCGCGGCGCGCGCGACGATCGTGGTGCCGTGGTTCGCGTTCGGATTCGCGGCGGTGGCCGGGATCAACTCGCTGCATGTGCTGCCTTCGGCGATGGTCGCTGCGGCCATCGACCTGGACAACGTGCTGCTGGCCATGGCGATGGCCGCGCTTGGCCTCACCACCCACGTCTCGGCGCTGCGCCAGGCCGGGATCAAGCCGCTGCTGCTTGCCCTGCTGCTGTTCGGCTGGCTGCTGGCCGGCGGACTGGGCATCAACCTGGGCGTGCATGCGCTGCTCGGATGAGCCATGCGTGTGCAGCATGCAGCATGCAAAACTGGCGCGATGAAACGTGAGCGCGTCCCACCCGTTGATCGCCGCTGCCTGCGCATTCCGTACCTGCTGCTGCTGGCGCGCTACGGGGCCGTGGATGAAGCCGAAGACGACCTGCTCGAGCTGCTGAGGCAGGTGCTGGGCGCGGACGTCGCGGTGTCCTGGGAGGAAGACCTCCGGCATCCCAATCCATGGTTTCACACGGTGATTCTGGACGTCGGCGCCAGCCTCGGCGAGTTCAGCCATGCCCAGCACGGTGCCCTGATGGAGAGACTGCGGGCGCTGGATCTGGCCTGAGCCTGGCCGGCACCCGCCCGGCGAGCGGCGCAGCGGGTAGAATGCGCCATGAACGAATTCTCCGAACTGCCCCTGTCGGCCTCGCTGGCGGCGGGCATCGACGCGCTGGGCTATACCCGCATGACCCCCGTGCAGGCGCAGAGCCTGCCGGCCATCCTCGATCGCCGCGACCTGATCGCACAGGCCCCCACCGGCAGCGGCAAGACCGCCGCGTTCGGGCTGGGCCTGCTGCAGGCACTGGATCCGTCGGTGATCCGCGCCCAGGCGCTGGTGCTGTGCCCGACCCGCGAACTGGCCGACCAGGTCGGCAAGCAGATCCGCAAACTGGCCACCGGCATCCCCAATTTGAAGCTGGTGGTGCTGACCGGCGGCATGCCGCTCGGCCCGCAGTTGGCGTCGCTGGAAGCGCACGACCCGCACGTGGTGGTGGGCACGCCCGGACGCATCCAGGAGCTGGGCCGCAAGCGTGCGCTGAAGCTGGGCGGGGTGACCACGCTGGTGCTGGACGAAGCCGACCGCATGCTCGACATGGGCTTTGAAGAGCCGATCCGCGAGATCGCCGGCCGCACCAGCAAGGACCGGCAGACGCTGCTGTTCTCGGCCACCTACCCCGATGAGATCCGCCAGATCGCGCGTGAGCTGCTGCGCGACCCGGTCGAGGTGACCGTTGAAGGCGCCGACAACGCGCCGGCGATCCGCCACCTGTTCTGCGAGACCGACCTGGCCAGCAAGCAGAAGGCGCTGGCCGGGCTGCTGCTCAAGTACAACCCGGAATCGACGGTGGTGTTCTGCAACACCCGCCGCGACGTCGACGATGTGGCCAACTCGCTGCAGCAGTTCGGCTTCTCGGCGCTGCCGCTGCACGGTGAAATGGAACAGCGCGACCGCGACGAAGTGCTGGTGCGCTTCGCCAACCGCAGCTGCAACGTGCTGGTGGCCAGTGACGTGGCCGCGCGCGGGCTGGATGTGCAGGACCTGGCGGCGGTGATCAACTACGAGCTGCCCACCGACATCGAAACCTACGAACACCGCGTCGGCCGCACCGGTCGCGCCGGCGCGTCCGGTCTTGCGATCAGCCTGGTCACCGGCCGCGAGCGCAATCGCGCCGATGCGCTGGAGGCCGCCCAGGGCAAGCCGCTGGACTGGCAGAAGACCCCGCTGGCCACCGCGCGCCCGGCGGTGCTGCCGCAGGCGGCGATGGAAACGCTGCGCATCGACGGCGGCAAGACCGACAAGCTGCGTCCCGGCGACATCCTCGGCGCGCTGACCGGCGATGCCGGGCTGTCGGCCAAGGCGATCGGCAAGATCGACATCTACGCCACGCGTTCCTACGTGGCGATTGCGCGCGAGCAGGTCGGCAAGGCGATCGCGCAGCTGGAAGCGGGGAAGATCAAGGGCCGTCGTTTCCGCGTCCGCAGGATGTAAGCGACGCGGGGTGGAGGGCGGCAATGCCGCCGTAGAGCCGACCGTTGGTCGGCTGCTCTTGGCGGTGTGAGGTTCATGAGGCGCCGGATCAACGGCAGCCGACCAACGGTCGGCTCTACGGTTCAACGGCAGCCGACCAACGGTCGGCTCTATGGTTCAACGGCAGCCGACCAACGGTCGGCTCTACGGTGGGTGGTGGCGTGGCCACCGCGCCGATACGTCAGTACACCAGGTTCGCCAACAGCGGCACGTTGGCGTCCCAGCGCTCGCGGCCGCCCAGGCCGGCCAGTTCGACCAGCACCGCCGCGCCAACCACCTCGACCTGCAACTGCTGGGCCAGCGACAGCGCCGCCAGCAAGGTGCCGCCCGTGGCCAGCACGTCATCGACGATCAGCACGCGCGCGCCGGGCGGCAACGCATCGGCGTGCACTTCGATGCTGTCGGTACGGTATTCCAGGGTGTATTCCTGCTTGAGCGTGCGGCCCGGCAGCTTGCCCGGCTTGCGTACCGGCACGAAGCCCACGCCCAGCACGCGCGCCATCGCCGCGCCCAGGATGAAGCCGCGCGACTCGATCCCCATCACTGCCACCAGGCCGGCATCGCGCCACGGTTGGACCATGGCATCGATCGCCGCGGCGAAATCGGCGCCATCGGCCAGCAGCGGCATGATGTCCTTGAACAGGATGCCCGGCTTGGGGAAGTCGGCGATGTCGCGCAGGCGATTGGCCCAGGCAGGGCTGGCGGAAACGTCGGTCATGATGGCGTCTGGCGGAATGGGCGGCATAGCGTAACCCGGCCGCTCATGTGGCTCTACCGCGCGCCGACACCTCAGGAGCTGCAGGACAGCATCGAACAGCCGGCCTTGTCGCGCGCCCACGCCGGGCGCTTGCCGGCGTAATGCTCACGTCCGGGCTGCAGGTCATACGGATGCCGCAGCACCTCCTGCAACGCATGCACGCCACTCAGGTCACCCTGCTCGGCGCGTTCGATCGCTTCCTGGGCCAGCCAGTTGCGCAGCACATACAGCGGGTTGGCCGCGGCCATTCGCTGCTGCCGGGACGCGATGTCCAGCGCATCGTCGCGCACCCGGGCCGCGTACTGCTGCAGCCAGGCCTGCAGCGCCGGCATCACCGCCGCACGCCGGTCCGCGCTGTAGAACGCCTCCTCCAGCACGCTCACCGACGGCGCCTGCGGGTCCAGCGCGATCAGGCCGCGGAACGCCAGGGTCATGTCCATTTCGCCGTCCTGCAGGATCTGCAGCCACGCCGCCATCATCGCCACGTCGTCATCGCGACACTGCGCCAGCCCGAACTTGGCGGCGATGTCCTCGCGCTCGCGCTGTGCGTGCACCGCCTGGAAACGTGCGAGCCCCTCATGCAGCGGCGCCACGTCGTCGAACAATGGCGCCAGCGCCTGCGCCAACCGGGTCAGGTTCCAGTACGCCACCTGCGGCTGGGTCCCGAAGCGGTAGCGTCGGCCCTGCGCGTCGGTGGTGTTGGGGGTCCAGTCCGGGTCGTAGTCGTCCACCCAGCCGTACGGGCCGTAGTCGATGGTCAGGCCAAGGATAGACATGTTGTCGGTGTTCATCACGCCGTGCACGAAACCGACCCGCATCCAGTGCGCCACCAGCACCGCGGTGCGCTCGCAGATCTGCGCGAACCACTGCGCGTGGCGCGCGTCACCGGCATCGGCCAGCTCGGGAAAATCGCGGGCGATGCAGACATCGGCCAGTTGCCGCAGCAACGCCACATCGCCCCGCGAGGCCGGCAGCTCGAACGTGCCGAAACGGATGAACGATGGCGCCACGCGGCACACGATCGCCCCCGGTTCCGGTGCGGCGTTGCCGTCGTAGAACATGTCGCGCACCACGCTGTCGCCGCTGCCGACCAGGCTCAGTGCGCGCGTGGTGGGAACGCCTAGGTGGTGCATCGCTTCGCTGCACAGGAACTCGCGGATCGACGAGCGCAGCACCGCGCGGCCATCTGCGCCACGCGAGTACGGGGTGCGCCCGGCGCCCTTCAACTGCAGCTCCCAGTGCCTGCCGTCGGATGCAACCAGTTCGCCCAGCGAAATCGCGCGCCCATCGCCGAGCTGCCCGGCCCAATGGCCGAACTGGTGCCCGCCGTAGTTGGCGGCCCATGGCTGCATGCCGGCGTACAGCGCGTTGCCGCCGAACACGCGGGCGAAGTCCGCGCTGTCGGTGAGGTCCGCGCCGATTCCGAGCAGGTCGGCCACCTCGGTCGACACTGCCAGCAGTTGCGGATCGGCCACGGGCGTGGGCATCACCGCCGACCACGCCGCACCGCGCACCTCGCGCACGCGCGGGCCGGTTTCCTCGTCGCCGGGGAGTTGCTCGATGAAACGGTTGTGGAAACGCAGCGGGTCGGTGTTCATCGCTTCGAAATGGGGGCGCCAGCGCGCGCCCGCAAGCTCATGCCGTGCCTGCGCCGAGGTCCAGCGCCCCGCCCCGCTCGCTGGCGCGCTGGTAGGCCGGACGCTGCTCGATGCGCTGCAGGAAGGCCTGCAGCTTCGGGTAGTTGGCCATGCTGCCGGCGCGCGAGGCAGCGGCCTGGATCGGGAAACTCATCTGGATGTCGGCGGCGGTGAAGCGTTCGCCGGCAAACCACGGCGAGTGGCCCAGCTCGCGCTCCATCCAGTCCAGGTGCAGCTTGAGCTGCGGACCGACGAAGCCCTTCATCACCTTGTCCACGATGCTGCGGGCGATCGGCCGGGCGAAGAACGGCATCGGGGCCTTGCGCACCCGCGCGAATACCAGGCTCATCAGCAGCGGCGGCATGGCCGAGCCTTCGGCGTAGTGCATCCAATAGCGGTAGCGCAGCCGTTCGGCCGCCTGTGCCGGCAGCAGCTCGGGCGAGAGCTGGCGGCCACTGTCATAGCGGTCTGCGAGGTAATCCAGGATCGCCCCCGATTCGGCCAGCACCAGCGCATCGTCCTGCAGCACCGGCGACTTGCCCAGCGGATGGATCTCGCGCAGTGCCTGCGGGGCCAGCCAGGTCTTCGGATCGCGCTGGTAGTTGACCACCTGGTACGGCAGGCCAAGCTCTTCGAGCATCCACAGCACGCGCAACGAGCGCGAGTGGTCCAGATGGTGCACTTTGATCATTGCCGCGTCCGCAGGTTCAAAGCGTCATCGTAACCGCGGCGACGGATGCATGCCGTCATCGGCGGCAACCGGCCCGAAGGCCAGGCCGGGCAAAACGCGCACAACAAAAAACGCCGGAAGCTTTCGCTTCCGGCGTTTCATTGCAACCTGACGGTAGCGGGGGGTCGATTAGACCGCCTGCACCTGGTCAGCCTGCATACCCTTCTGGCCCTGCACGGCGACGAAGGTCACCTTCTGGCCTTCCTGCAGCGACTTGAAGCCGGTGCCCTGGATGGCACGGAAGTGCACGAAGAGGTCCGGGCCGCTTTCCGGGGTGATGAAGCCGAAGCCCTTGGCATCGTTGAACCACTTGACGGTACCGCTCTGACGATCAGACATGTACAAACTCCTGAAACAATAGTTGAAATAATCGCGGCTTCCCATTGTGGGCGCCGAGACTGAGTTGCAGGCGTTGGTAAAGCGGATCGATGAGCAGATCGTGAGATCAACTGCACCAGGCCACGATTCACGGTGACCCTAGCAAACACAGTGTGGGTGACGATACTCGTGTTTTACCGAAAAAGCGATAGCTGGTTTATTCAGCCATCCTCCCCCTCCCGCCTGACAGGACAAGGGATTGGCGCATCGTACACCAATTCATCATGCCTATTCAGAATTTTCCTACCTTAAGATCAGCCAAATGCCCGATTCAAGTTCCGCGATTTCCCGTATCTGGGTCGATGCGGACGCCTGCCCTGGCGTCATCAAGGAGATCCTGTTCCGCGCCGCCGAGCGGGTGAAGATCCCGCTGGTGCTGGTGGCCAACCATTGGCTGCGGGTTCCCCCCTCGCCGCTGATCAGCTTCCTGCAGGTGCCGCCGGGGCTGGACGTCGCTGACAGTGCGATCGTTCAGCGGCTGGCCGCTGGCGATCTGGTGGTCACCCAGGACATCCCGCTGGCGGCCCTGGTTCTGGAAAAGCAGGCCGTGGCGTTGAACCCGCGCGGTCAGCTGTACACCCCGGACAACATGGCCGAGCGGCTGTCGATGCGCAATTTCATGGAGGAACTGCGCGGTGCCGGCATCCAGACCGGCGGCCCGCCTCCGCTGGGCGCGCGCGACCGGCAGGCGTTCGCCGCCGAACTGGACCGCTGGCTGGCCAAACGTTCAGCCCGCTGAACGTGTAGTGCCGGCCGCTGGCCGGCTCCCGGAAATGCCCATCACCCCGGTAATGCCGGCCGCTGGCCGGCTCCCGGAAATGCCAAACACCCCGGGTAGTGCCGGCCGCKGGCCGGCTCCCGGAAATGCCCATCACCCCGGTAGTGCCGGCCGCTGGCCGGCTCCCGGAAATGCCAATCACCCCGGGTAGTGCCGGCCGCTGGCCGGCTCCCCTGGAACCTGGGCACCCGAGG
>NZ_JBFULC010000027.1:0-49977 GCF_056400525.1 Stenotrophomonas sp. P5_A9 | reverse complement strand
GGTGGTGGCCGYGCCGCCCGTCGCCCCGCCGGTGGTCGTTTCCGAGGTCGCCCCGTCCAAGGCGGCTCCGCCGGCCGGACCGGCGCCCGAAGACGACCCGCCGCCGTGGCACCACGGCGGCGCGGAAGATCGCGATGAGGCGCTGGCGGCGGAAATGGCCAGCCCCGACGCGGCCATGGTCGCGCCCTGGGAAGCACCGGCGGCACGTCAGGCGGCGCCTGCGCCTGTGGCCGCCCCGTCGCCGACACCCCGCCCGCAGGGCATCGCCATCGCTCCGTCGGCCGCCCCGTCCCAGGCTGCTGCGGCAGGTGAACCTATCGCGCTGGCCTCGCCGGAAGCCTGGCTGGAACTGGTCGCCCAGAGCCAGCTCAACGGTCCGTCGCGGCAGCTGGCCGCGCACGCAGCGTTCATCAGTTTTCAGCAGGGTGTCTTGAAACTGGCGGTATCGCCCGGATTTGAGTACCTGTGTTCGGACCGTTCGCTGGCGGCGCTCACCGACGCGCTGTCCGGGCCGCTGGGCCAGACCCCGCGGATCGTGATCGAACATGGCAACGCCGAGGCCGAAACGCTGCACCAGCGTTCCGACCGCCAGCGTGGCGAGCGGCAACAGGCGGCCGAAGCCGCCTTCATGGCCGACCCGCAGGTGCAGCTGCTGATCCAGCAGCACGGCGCCCGGGTCGTGGCCGATTCCATCCGTCCTTTTGATGAGTAAAGAACCATGCGCGGCAACATCGCCCAATTGATGCAGCAGGCCCAGAAGATGCAGGAAAACCTGCAGAAGGCCCAGGAAGAACTCGCCAAGCTGGAAGTCACCGGCAGCGCCGGCGGCGGCATGGTCAGCGTGACCCTGACCGGTGCCAAGGAGTGCCGCAAGGTGCGTATCGATCCGTCGATCCTGGGCGATGCGGAAATGACTGAAGACCTGGTGGCGGCCGCGTTCAACGATGCCTCCAACAAGATCGATGCCGAGTCGAAGAACCGCATGGGTTCGGCCACGGCCGGCATGCAGTTGCCGCCGGGCATGAAGCTGCCGTTCTGAGCCAGTACCCGCGCCGGGCACTGCCCGGTGCCATGCTGGCGACCGCGACGCGAAGCCTTGTCGGCTTCGCGCGCTTGTTTCTGAGATGAGCACACCGCCATGAGCCTGCCCCTGCTCGAACAATTGATCGAGGCCTTCCGGGTGTTGCCGGGCGTGGGCCAGAAGACTGCCCAACGCATGGCCTACCACGTGCTCGAGCGCGAACGGGTGGGCGGCCAGAAGCTGGCCGAGGTGCTGGCCAAGGCGATCGAACGCATCGGCCATTGCGCGCAGTGCCGCGATTTCAGCGAGACCGAGATCTGCGCGGTGTGCGCCAACGGCAGTCGTGAGCGGCAGCAGCTGTGCGCGGTGGAGTCCCCGGCCGATCGCCTGGCGATCGAACACGCCACCGGATTCCGGGGCGTGTACTTCGTACTGCAGGGGCGTCTGTCGCCGCTGGACGGCGTGGGCCCGCGCGAACTGGGTCTGGATCAGCTGGAAGCACGCCTGCAGCAGGGTGAGGTGCAGGAGCTGATCATTGCCACCAGCGCCACGGTCGAAGGCGAAGCCACCGCGCATTACCTGGCGCAGCTGGCGCGCACGCACAAGGTGCGCCCGAGCCGATTGGCCCAGGGCCTGCCGCTGGGCGGCGAGCTGGAATACGTGGACCGTGGCACGCTCTCGCACGCCTTCGGTACGCGCACCGAAGTGCAGGAATGACGCCAGGCGACCGGTCGACAATGTCGAGCATCCACGCGTAAAGCCGACCCATGGCCGGCTGGCCACGTGATGCATCCACACGGTAGAGCCGACCCGTGGTCGGCTGCCCACGCGATGCATCCACACGGTAGAGCCGAGCCATGGTCGGCTGGCCATGCGATGCATCCACATGGTAGAGCCGACCCATGGCCGGCTGGCCACGCGATGCATCCACACGGTAGAGCCGAGCCATGGTCGGCTGCCCGCGCAAGGCGCGGCAATGATCCCGGCGATCATCCGCGCTAAGCTCCAGCCCCCTGTTCAAAACGGTGCCCCATGAGCCAAGACACCCTGTTCGGCAAGATCATCTGCCGCGAAATCCCGGCCAGCATCGTCTATGAAGACGACGAAGTGCTCGGCTTCAAGGACATCGCCCCGCAGGCGCCGGTGCATGTGCTGTTCATTCCCAAGAACGAGGCGATTCCGACCCTGGACGACGTGCAGCCGTCGCAGGCGCACCTGATCGGCAAGCTGGCCCTGGCCGCGGCCGACTACGCGCGTCAGGAAGGATTCGCGCAGGACGGCTACCGGATCGTCATGAACTGCCGCGAGCATGCCGGGCAGACCGTGTTCCACATCCACCTGCACCTGCTGGCCGGCGCGCCGCTGGGCCACTTCGGAACGCCCAACGCCTGACGCGCCAAGGGCGAGGGTGCCAGGTAGAGCCACCCCGCGGGTGGCTGCGCGACGCCTGATCGGAAGGGAGCCACCCATGGGGTGGCTCTACCGGGGAGCAAAGAAAAAACCGCCCTTCGGCGGCTTTTTCTTCAAGGCATACCGACCAACGGTCGGTACCTAGCCAGTTACCACCAGCCCCAGCCGCGGTAGCCCCAACCCGGGCCCCAGCCCGGACCGCCCCAAGGGCCGTACGGGTAGGCCGGCACCACATCGACCTGGCGCACTTCCGGCCACAGGTAGATGACGTCGGCATCCAGCTTGGGCAGGCGGTAGTCGTACTCGCCGATGCGGGTGTTCTCGTAGCCGGCGATCTTGCCGATGAAGGTCACATCGCGGCCCGGCTCGAACACGGCCGGATCGTAGAAGCCGGCGCGGCAGGCGATGAATCGGCCGTCGCTGGCGTCGGCCGAGGTGGTGCTCGGGCGGCCGCTGCCGTTGAGCGGGCGCGAGATCAACTGGAAGCAGGTCTGACCCTGCCCCGGATTTGTCTCGATGATGCGTCCGCCCCAGCGCACCGGGGTGCCAACCTGCTGGGTGGGCACCGCATCGCGCGGGCTGACCATGCTGAACTGGCCTTGCAGCGGTTTGGGCGCGGTCGCGCAGGCGGCCAGCGCCAGCGAAGCAGCGAGGGGAAGCAGAATCTGGATCTTCATGGGGATGCTCCGGAGGACGGGCGATGCCTGCGCAGGTCGCGCAATAATGAAGTGAGGTCGACGTCCGCGCCAGCGTAACGCGCGCGAACGAAACGGCTGCTGAGCGACAGCAGCGCCGGATCGGGGCGTTGCCGGTGGATGCGCTCGGCCCACTGGCTGGCAGGTTCGGCAGGGTCGCGGGCCAGGCCGAGTCTGGCGTAGCGGCGTCCCAGCCGGTGCCAGGCGCGCAGCAGCGGATCGCGTTCGCGTTCGCCACGGCCCAGCAGCCATGCCATCCACCCTAGCGCGGCCAGTGCGAAGAGGGTGAAAACGACGATCAGCTGCCCCGGCTCGAGCTTGTCGATGCCCAGCGGGCGCAGCAGTTGCTGCTGGCGCGACGCGTCGAAGGACAGCACCAGGTCGTTCCAGCCGCGTCGCAGCCAGTCGCTGGCCTGGCGCAACTGCATCCAGCGGCCTTCCAGGGTGCTTACGTCACCGCCAGCCTGCAGACGGTCTTCCAGGGTGTCGTAGATGCGTTCGGGCGCAACTGCGGCGGTCGGGTCCACGCGCACCCAGCCGCGTCCGGGCAACCACACTTCCGCCCAGGCGTGGGCATCCATGCGCCGCACCACCCAGTAGTCGCCGTAGCGGTTGCGGGTGCCACCGGCAAAGCCGGTCACTACCCGCGCGGGAATGCCGGCGTTGCGCATCAGCACCACGAAGGAGGAGCTGAAGTGCTGGCAGTAGCCGGCCTGCTGGTCGAACAGGAATGCATCCACGCCATCACGTCCCGGCAGGGGCGTGTCCAGGGTGTAGGCAAAGCGCGCGCGGATCCATCCCAGCGCACGGTTCACGATCGCGGCGTCGTCATTGCCGGCCTCGGCGCGCCACTGGTGGGCCAGCGTGGCGGTGCGCGGATTGAAGCCCGCCGGCAACTGCAGCGCCTGTTGCCGCTGGTAGCGCGACAGGTCATTGGCATAGGCGGTGGCCGGTGCTGACTGCATCCGCCAGCGGGTCAGTGCAGTGAGGCTGCTGCGGCTGCGCAGGCTGTGGTCGGCATCCAGGTCGCTGCCAGGCGGTGCCAGCAGCGGCAGGTCCAGCGCCACCAGCTGCCGGCGGTCGGTGGGTTCGTAGTCGATCTGGTAGTCCCAGCGTGGACCGCCCTGGGTGACCGCCGGTGGCGGCCGGCTCTGGCTGCCACGGTCGCGCTCCCAGACCCGGCCATCGAAGTGGGTCATCACCGGGCCACGCCAGTAACGCTGCTGCGGTGCCGGCACGGTGCCGTAGAACTGCACACGTAGCGCCGGGCTGTCGTCGGCCATCAGGTCCAGCCATTGGCTCGGGTCCATCCGGTCGGACAGCCCCGGTTTGCCGACCGCGCGTTCGGGGATGCCCCACAACGGTTCGGCCAGCCGCGGGAACAGCCAGAACCCGGCCAGCGCCAGCGGCAAACCGAGCGCGATCAGCCGCCCGACACTGCGCATCTGGCCGCCCAGGCGTGGGCTCGGGGCCTGGCCTTCGGCATGCGCCAGGCGCTGCAGCGCCAGCAAGACGGTCAGCGCAGCCAGTACCGCCAGGCCCATGGTGAGCGGGCCCTGGTCCAGCAGGAACGCGGCGAACGGTGCGAACAACGCGAAACCAAGCAGGCTGCGGGCATCGCGCAAGCTGCGCAGCTCGCTGGATTTGAGGGCCAGCATCGCCGCCAGCAGCGCGCAGCCGGTATCGCGGCCGGGGCGGGCGCCCATCTGCCAGTAAATGGCCGCGAGCATGCCCATGACCAGCAGCAGCCGCACCGGCGCGGGCAGCACACGCTGGCGCGATATCAGCGCGGTTGCCAGCGCCACCACGCCGATGATGGCCGCAAGCAGATTGGGCAGCTGCAGCAGCAGCGGGACCAGACCGAGCGCGGCGCTGGCCAGGGTCCAGTGACGTGCGCTGGCGCTCAACGCGGGGGAGGTCGGCTCAGCCATGCGGCATCAGCGCCAGTGCGCGCTGGCAGAGGTGGTGGTGGGCACTGCCGTTGCCCGGCCCCAGCACCGGTTGCCCGGGCAACTGCAGGGTGTAGCGGCGGCCGTCGCGTTCGGCCACGTCGACCCAGCGCGCCAGTCGCGCGATGCGCGCTTCGACCGGCAGCGATGACAGCTGCCGCCAGTCCAGCAGCACATCCACGCCGACCGCCTGTTCGTACTCGCGCACCAGCAGGGTGTCGCGTCGCGCCGAATGCTTCCAGGCGATGCTGCGTTGTGGGTCGCCCGCGCGGTACGGGCGCAACTGGTGCAGCTCATCGCCGTTGGCACGCACGCGGGTATGCAGGGGATCGCCGCCGCTCTCGGGCAGCGGCGGTGCCTGTGTCGCCGGTGCCGCATACACCAGCAGCGGTGCATCCGGCCACACCCACGACCACGCCCGTACCAGTCCCAGCGGCTGGGTGGTGGAAATCCGGATCCGCTCCAGGTCGAGCCAGCCGCGGCGTTCGGTGGGCAGCATCAGGTCCACTTCGATCTGCTCACTGTCGATCAGATGGCCGAACACGACGGCCTGCGCATGCGCCACTTCCAGTCCGCGACGCGCGCGTGCATCGCGGCGCGACAGGCTGATGCGCAGGCGCATCGGCTGCCCGGCGTGGACCGGCTCGGCCGAGACCGCATCGATCTGCAGGTCCGACAGCTGCAGGTGCGCGCTGATGGTGCTGGCAATGGCCACGGTGGCCAGCAGCAGGGCCAACAGCATCGCCGGGTTGTTGTTGTAGTTCAGCGCGCCCAGCAGCATCGCCGCCAGCAGCGCGGCCACGAACAGGCCGAAACGGGTGGGCAGCACGTAGATGCGGCGCCGGTCCAGCCGGCGTGGCAACGCCTCCGGCTGGCGCGGTCGCGTGTAGGGCCGGCCGTTGGCCGGCAACATCGCATGCTTCAAGCGGTCTCCCCAGCCGCGGCGCATGCTCAATCCACCGGCACGGTCTGGAGGATCGCGCGGGCCAGCGCCGGCCCGGTGTTGGCCTCGGCCTCGGGCACCAGGCGGTGGCCGGCGACGGCCACGAACAAGGTCTGCACGTCCTCGGGCACCACATGCGTGCGCCCCAGCAGCAGGGCATGCGCCTTGGCCGCGCGCAGCAGCGCCAGCCCGGCGCGCGGCGACAGCCCCACGCGCACGCCCGCATGCTGCCGGCTGCGGGTCAGCAGCGCCTGCACGTAATGCACCAGTGCCTCGCTGGCATGCACCTGGATGGCCGCCTCGCGCAGCGTGCGCACCTGCGCATCGTCCAGCCGCGGGGTGGCCTGGGCGATCAGATGGCGGCGGTCGATGCCGCGCAGCAGTTCGCGTTCGGATTCGGCATTGGGGTAGCCCAGCGCCAGCCGCAGCAGGAACCGATCCAGCTGCGAATCCGGCAGCGGGAACGTACCCGACAGATCCACCGGATTCTGGGTGGCGATCACGAAGAACGGATCGGGCAGCGGGTGGGTCACCCCGTCCAGCGTCACCTGCTGCTCGGCCATCGCTTCGAGCAGGGCGCTCTGGGTGCGTGGCGGCGCGCGGTTGATTTCATCGGCCAGCAGCACGTGGGTGAAGACCGGGCCCGGATGGAACTGGAACTGACGACTGGCCGCCTCGTAAACCGAGACGCCGAGCACATCGGCAGGCAGCAGGTCGGAGGTGAACTGCACGCGCTGGAAGCCCAGTCCCAGGCTGGAAGCCATCGCATGGGCCAGCGTGGTCTTGCCCAGGCCGGGCAGGTCTTCGATCAGCAGGTGGCCGCCGGACAGCAGCGCGACGAACGCCAGCCGCACTTCGTGCGCCTTGCCCAGGACCAGGCCATTGACCTGGTCCTGGGCGCTGCGAAGAGCCTGTCGCAGTACATCGGTTAGCATGGCTGGCACGTGGGGCGAATTTTCCATGTCCGTCTCGTGTCGATGTTCCTTTCGATTCTATAGAGCAATGCAGGGCGAACAACGCGCACGCACAATTTTTCTGCTGTTGTGGACGCTGATCACCGCAGTGAAGCTGGTGGTCGCCGCGCGTCTGCCGTTGTTCGTGGACGAGGCTTTCTACTGGCAGGAAGGCCAGCACCTGGCCGCGGCCTACTCCGATCTTCCCGGGCTGACGGCCTGGTTGTCGCGGCTCGGCGTGGAACTGGGCGGCACGCATGTACTGGCCCTGCGCCTGCCGTTCCTGGCCATCGGTGCGGCATTGCCGTGGCTGGTGTCCCGCATCGCTGCGCGCTGGTTCGGTGCGGTGGCCGGTTGGCAGGCCGGCAGCCTGACCGTTTTGATGCCGCTGTCGGGCACGCTGGGCATGCTGGCGGTGCCGGATGTGCCGATGGCGCTGGCCGCAGTGCTGTGCCTGGATGCCGGCGCACGCCTGCTGCGTACCGTCGATGCCGCCTCTGCGGTGAAGCTGGGGCTGGGCCTGACCATTGGCGCGCTCAGCCATTACCGTTTCATCGGCGTGATCGTGGTTGGCTTCATCGCGCTGCTGCTGTTGCCACAGGGCCGGCGCATGCTGCGCGATCCGCGGGTGTGGGTGGCGCTGGCGGTGGGTGTGCTGGCGTGGTTGCCGCTGCTGTCGTGGAATGCGGACAACCATGATGCCGGGCTGAAATTCCAGGTGGTCGAACGCCATCCGTGGGCATTCGAGTGGAGCGGTCTGTGGTTCCTGGTGATCCAGCCGATGCTGGTCACCCCGATCCTGTGCATGGCGATGTGGAAGGTGGCACTGGCCGGTACCCGCTCCGGCGGTGGGGCGCGCGCGCAGTGGCGTTACTTCGGCCTGGTCGGTGCGGTGTCGACGCTGTCGATCTTCGGCCTGGGCTTCTTCACCGACGTGGAGCGCATCAGCTTCCACTGGCCGTTGCCGGGCTACCTGGCGCTGCTGGTGGCGGTGCCGGTGGTGCTCAACGGATGGCCGCGCTGGTTGCGCCGCACCGGTTGGTGGCTGGCCGGAGGCGGGTTGGCGCTGGCGTTCGGCTACTACCTGATGGCGTCCACGCCGAGCCTGCGCGAGCAGTTGGCGGGGGACAAATACTATCCGCGCAACTTCGCCGGTTGGGAGCCACTGGCGGCGGCGGTGCGCGACGAGCTGAAGACCATGCCGCCCGGTACCCGCGTGCTCGCCGGCAACTTCAAGGTGGGCGCCGAGCTGGGCTTCCAGCTGCGGGATCCGTCGATCGACGTGCTGCGCCATCCGCTCAACGACAAGCACGGCCGCACCGCGCAGCTCGGGCTGTGGGGGCTGCTGCACGAGGGCCCGCGCAAAACACCGATGCTGCTGGTGCTGTCGCCCAGCGACCAGCGTTACCGCGACCTGCTGCAGCGTTATCACGAGGTCTGCGCACAGGTAGGGCCATTGCCGCCGCCGCGCGTGGTCAGCAACGACCATGGCTTCCAGCGGTTCCTGCTGTTCAAGCTGCCGGCCGGGCAGGCCTCCGGGCCCTGCGTGACCCCGGCGATGGCCTGGATCGACACGCCGCAACCCAACGCGCACGTCAACGGACTGCTCGACGTGCGTGGCTGGGCATTCAAGGACGGGGTGGGGCTGTCGCGGGTGGACGTGCTGGTCGATGGCAAGCCGGCTGCCGAGGCCACCTATGGCCGCGCCTACGACATCACCAGTTTCTGGACGATCTCCAACGACCCGCAGCATCCCAACGTGGGCTTCGACGCGCGCATCGATACGCGCGCGCTGGCCCCGGGCAAGCACTGGCTGGGCCTGCGGCTGCATGGCCGCGATGGCAGCGTCGAGACGTGGCAGGAACAGGCGCTGCAGGTGCCCGAGCGCTGAGTGCGGCGGGTGGATGCGGGCTCAGGGCAGGGTGTAGCCCGCCTGGCGCAGCAGTTGGCTCAGTGCGATCAGGGGCAGCCCGACCAGCGCGGTCGGGTCGCGGTTCTCGATTGCCTCGAACAGGCTGATGCCCAGGCCTTCACATTTGAAGCTGCCGGCGCAGTCCAACGGCTGCTCGACGGCCACGTAGCGCGCGATTTCAGCCGCATCCAGGACACGGAAGTGCACCCGGGTCAGGTCGCAGGCCTGCAGGACCTCGCCGTCGCGCATCAGGCTGATGGCGGTATGGAACTGGACCACCTGCCCGGACATCGCGGCCAGCTGCGCCTGCGCACGCTCGGCCGTGCCCGGCTTGCCCAGCGGGGCGCCGTTCAGTTCCGCCACCTGGTCCGAGCCGATCACCCAGCGGCCGGGATGGGCCCGGGCGACCGCCTCGGCCTTGGCCCGCGCCAGGCGCACCGCCATGACCCGCGGGGCTTCGTCCGGGTACGGGGTCTCATCCACGTCGGGGCGGGCGGTCTCCAAGGGCAGGCCGAGGCGCTCCAGCAATTGGCGGCGGTAGCGGGAGGTAGAGGCAAGCAGCAGCGGTGTCATGCGACAATACCGGTCACGGGAGGCCGGCAGTCTGGGCCCTTCCGGCGGGGATCGGCAACCTGACTGCGCAGGTATTTGACAGCGGCCCGGACGATCCTTAACATTCAGCGGCTTATGTCCGCAAACGTGCCCGAAATGCTGGATGCTTGGCGGATGGTTGCAGCGCGAAGGCGCTTCGACGGCCAGGTGAATCTAGCGCAATTGACTCGCCTGCAAGGCCTTGTCGCCGATACCGAAGGAACGTGCACCTATGCACTGGAATTCGCGCACGACGACATCCTGCGGGTATCCTATGTGGAACTGTCCATCGACACCGCGTTGCCGCTGATCTGTCAGCGCAGCCTGCAGCGATTCCTGTTGCCGGTTTCGATGGTGCAGCGTCTCGGCCTGATCCGCAGCGAAGAGGAAGAGTCCTCGCTGCCGGAAGGGTGGGAGCCGTGGCTCGTGCCGGAAGACGGCATGCTGCGACCGCTGGAACTGGTCGAGGACGAACTCGTTCTGGCCGTGCCCGTCGTGCCGTTGTCTCCCGATGGTGAGGCCGTGGACCAGGACTGGGCACCGACCGAAGAAGAAATCAGCAAGGCCAATCCGTTCGCGGCGTTGGCGGCACTGAAAAAACAATAGCAGCCGGATTGTCGTCGGCGGCTGCGGCGAAAGCGAAAACTGTGCTGGGCGCTGGCGTCCTGCGCGACGATACGACGAAGCAAAACGAACCGAGTTTGGAGCAATCCCATGGCTGTGCAGAAATCCCGTGTCACCCCGTCCCGCCGCGGTATGCGCCGTGCGCATGACGCCCTGAGCGCCAAGCAGCTGTCCACCGATCCGACCACCGGTGAAGTGCATCTGCGTCACCACATCACCGCTGACGGTTTCTACCGTGGCAAGAAGGTGATCACGACCAAGTCGAACTCGGCCGTCGAAGAAGATTGATTCGTGAGGGCCGCTGCCCGGTCGGGCAGCGGCCTTTACTCCTTTCTTCCCGGCTGTCACTGTTGACGGCCGTGTACAGCAGGACATGCAATGAGCAAGCGGATCTACTCGAGGATCGCGGGCACTGGTAGTTATTTGCCCGAAAAAGTGTTGACCAACCAGGATCTGGAGAAAATGGTCGACACCAGCGATGAGTGGATTCAATCGCGCACCGGTATTCGTGAACGGCACATCGCGGCCGAGAATGAGACCACCAGCGACCTCGGCTACCACGCCGCGGTACGTGCGCTTGAAGCGGCCGGTATCGACGCTTCGCAGCTCGACATGATCGTGGTGGGTACCACCACGCCTGATCTGATTTTCCCGTCCACCGCGTGCCTGATCCAGGCCAAGCTCGGTGCGACCGGCTGCCCCGCTTTCGACGTCAACGCGGCCTGTTCGGGCTTCGTGTTCGCGTTGAGCGTGGCCGACAAATTCATTCGCTCCGGTGATGCACGGCATGTGCTGGTCATCGGTGCGGAAACCCTGACCCGGATCGTTGACTGGACCGAGCGCACCACCTGCGTGCTGTTCGGCGATGGTGCCGGCGCGGTCGTGCTCAAGGCCGACGAAGAGACCGGCATCCTCAGTACCCACCTGCATTCGGACGGCAGCAAGAAAGAGCTGCTGTGGAATCCGGTCGGTGTGTCGGCCGGTTTCGGCGAGGGCGAAAACGCCCGTGGCGCGATCCTGATGAAGGGCAACGACGTGTTCAAGTACGCCGTCAAGGCGCTGGACTCGGTCGTGGATGAAACCCTGGAAGCCAATGCGCTGACCAAGGACGACCTGGACTGGCTGATTCCGCACCAGGCCAACCTGCGCATCATCGAAGCCACGGCCAAGCGCCTGGAGATGTCGATGGACCAGGTGGTGGTGACGGTGGACAAGCACGGCAACACCTCCTCGGCGTCGGTGCCGATGGCGCTGGACGTGGCGGTTCGCTCCGGTCGCGTCGAGCGCGGCCAGTTGCTGTTGCTGGAAGCGTTCGGCGGTGGCTTCACGTGGGGTTCGGCGCTGCTGCGCTATTGATAGTGCTGGTTACGACAGCGTGACGTTGTCGTTACGGCCCCTTTTGGGGCCGTCTGCATTTCAGGAGATCCGTCATGGTTGAGCCCATCGTCATTGAAGGGCAACGCGCCTGGCTGAAGCAGTACGGCGAAGGAAGCCGCGCAGTCGCCTTGGGCCTGCTCAATTTCGTTGCACACCGTTTCCAGCTGGATGCCTTGCGTCCGCCGCCGCACCGTGGCGGTGACGCGGCCAGGAAGACCGAAGCGCGTCGCCTGGCGGAGCTGTCTGCGCAGGGGGTGAACGTGCCGCACGTGATCGGCAGCGGTCACGCGGCGCTGGTGCTGGAGGACAACGGCAGTTCGTTCAATACCTGCCTGCGGCAGGCCGACGAGACCGGCCGTGACCGGCTGGTGTCGGCGGCGATGCAGGCGATCGCTGCTGCGCATGGCAAGGGCGCGTATTTCGGCCAGCCGTTGCCGCGCAATCTGACTTGGGACGGCACGCGGGTGGGGTTCATCGATTTCGAGGAAGACCCGCTGGAAGTGATGGCGCTGGACCAGGCGCAGGCGCGCGATTGGCTGATGTTCGGCTATGGGGTGGCCAAGTATTACGAGGACCGTCCGCAGCGGCTGCAGCAGCTGATGTCCGAGGCGATGGACGGGGTGCAGGCGCCGGTGCTGGCGCACGCGCACGCGGTCTCCGGGCGGTTGCAGGGTCTGGCGCGGGCGAGCATGAAGCTCGGCCGGTCGGCGCGGTCGCTGGCACACGCGATCCTGATCGTGCACGGGGCCACGACGCTGGGCATGCTGATGCTGGCGGTGATCTGCTTCGACTTCTTCTCCGACGGCGACTTGGACATTCTGCAGTTGCTGGTGTGATCGGGGTTTTCTTTTTCAGGGGCAAGGCTGTGGAGCTGGAGCCGAAGCTCAAGCCGAAGCCGAAGCCGAAGCCGAAGCCGAAGCCGAAGCCGAAGCCGAAGCCGAAGCCGAAGCGTCATTGCTCGTGGTCCCGTGTTCGGGCCGGTGTGGGTGGGTTGGCGGGACACGCTGCAAGTACGTCCCTGTAAGCTCGCGTGCGCCATCCATGGCGCCCGACGGTCCCGCCAACCCACCCACACCGACCCCCGACAGTGGGTCGGTGCTGGTGGGTGATCAACGGCACTTCGCCTCGGCTTCGCCGAATCTCAGCACGGCAGGCCTGCCCGTCATTTGGGGAGAGGGTAGTGCCGAGCCATGCTCGGCACCTCCAACCCGAAACGAAGGACGCTGCTTCACTCTGGATCTCGCCTGCGCACCGGCCATGACTGCAAGGGCCGGCGTGGGTGGGCGATCAACGGCACTTCGCCTCGGCTTCGCCGAATCTCAGCACGGCAGGCCTGCCCGTCATTTGGGGAGAGGGTAGTGCCGAGCCATGCTCGGCACCTCCAACCCGAAACGAAGGACGCTGCTCCACTCTGGATCTCGCCTGCGCACCGGCCAGGACTGCAAGGGCCGGCGTGGGTGGGTGATCAACGGCGCTTCGCCTCAGCCCCGCCGAGTCTCAGCAAGGCATGCCTGCCCGTCATTCTGGGCAGAGGGTAGTGCCGAGCCATGCTCGGCACCTCCAGCCCCAAACGAAGGCCGCTGCTCCACTCTGGATCTCGCCTGCACACCGGGCATGGCTGCAAGGGTCGGTGCTGGTGGGCGATCAATGTCACTTCGCCTCAGCGTTGCCGGGTCTCAGCAAGGCAGGCCTGCCCGTCATTTAAGAAGAGGGTAGTGCCGAGCCATGCTCGGCACCTCCAACCCAAACGAAGGCCGCTGCCCGGCGTTGGTCTTTCCAGGCGTGCCGACCATCCTCGGCAGGACAGGGCAGGGCTGGGGTGGGGGCCGCGGTGCGGGACCGTCATGCGCCATGGATGGCGCATGCGAGCCCCCAGGGATGGATTCTCGGCGTGTCCCGCACCCCGGTCCGCCCCAGCCCTCTCCCCGATGGTGCGGGCGCGTTTTTGACCTTCGCGCCCGCTTCAGCGCGGCCAATAACCCCTCGCCACATACGCGCCAGTACAGACGCAGGGCGGTGTTCGGCCTTATCATTCGCCGTTCGATTTTTGCAGGCGGATGACCGCGTGACCGATTCCAATCTCGCATTCGTATTCCCCGGCCAGGGGTCGCAGTCGCTGGGCATGCTCGCCGAACTGGCCGAGCTGCACCCGCAGGTCCGCGATGCCTTCACCGAGGCCTCCGACGGCGCCGGTGTCGACCTGTGGGCGCTGTCGCAGGGCGGTCCCGAGGAAATGCTCAACCGCACCGAATACACCCAGCCGGCCCTGCTGGCCGCCAGCATTGGCGTGTGGCGCGTCTGGAATGCGGTGGGGGGTGCCAAGCCCGCCGTCCTTGCCGGTCACAGCCTGGGCGAGTACACCGCCCTGGTCGCCGCTGGCGCCCTCACCCTGCACGACGGCGCCCATCTGGTGCGCCTGCGCGGGCAGCTGATGCAGGACGCTGCCCCGGCCGGTGTCGGCGCGATGGCCGCCGTGCTCGGCGCCGAGGACGCCCTGGTCCAGGAGGTCTGCGTGCAGGCCGCCGGCAGCCAGGTGGTGGTCCCGGCCAACTTCAACTCCCCCGGTCAGATCGTCATCGGTGGCGACGCCGCTGCGGTGGACCGCGCGCTGGCGTTGCTGGCCGAGAAGGGCGTGCGCAAGGCGGTCAAGCTGGCCGTCAGCGTGCCCTCGCACACCCCGTTGATGCGCGAAGCCGCCAACCGCCTGGCCGAAACCATGGCCGGGCTGGACTGGCGCGCCCCGGCGCTGCCGGTGGTGCAGAACGTCGATGCCCGCGTGCATGACGGCATCGACGCCATCCGCCAGGCGCTGGTCCAGCAGCTGTACCTGCCGGTCCAGTGGACCGGCTGCGTACAGGCGCTGGCCGCCCGTGGCGTCACCCGCGTTGCCGAGTGCGGCCCGGGCAAGGTGCTGAGCGGATTGATCAAGCGCATCGACAAATCGCTGGACGCGCGCACACTGTCCACGCCCGCCGATTTCGAGGCTGCCCGCGAAACCTGGGCTGCCTGATCCTTCGACCGCGTTCGCGTCGCCCTGCCTTCGGGCCGGGCGCGTGGATCGGTCCCGTTCGAGGAACTACAGATGAGCAAGCCCCTTCAGGGTGAAATCGCACTGGTGACCGGCGCCAGCCGTGGCATCGGCGCCGCCATTGCCGACGCACTGGCCGCGCAGGGCGCGACCGTCATCGGCACTGCCACCACCGACGCCGGCGCTGCTGCGATCGGCGAGCGCCTGGCCGCTGCCGGCGGCCATGGCCGCGCGCTGAACGTGACCGACGCTGCTGCGCTGGACGCGGTGCTGGACGGCATCGCCAAGGAGTTCGGCGCCATCACCATCCTGGTCAACAATGCCGGCATCACCCGCGACAACCTGCTGCTGCGCATGAAGGAAGAGGACTGGCAGGCCATCCTGGACACCAACCTGACCAGCGTGTTCCGCACCTCCAAGGCGGTCATCCGCGGCATGATGAAGGCACGCCGTGGCCGCATCATCAACATCGCTTCGGTGATCGGCGTGACCGGCAATGCCGGCCAGGCCAACTATGCCGCCGCCAAGGCCGGCATCATTGCGTTCTCCAAGTCGCTGGCCAAGGAAATCGGCTCGCGTGGCATCACCGTCAATGTGGTCGCCCCCGGCTTCATCGACACCGACATGACCAAGGCGTTGCCCGAAGAACAGCGCACCGGCCTGGTCAAGTCCATCGCCCTGGAACGCCTGGGCGAAGCCTCCGACATCGCCAATGCGGTGGCGTTCCTGGCCGGTCCCTCGGCCAGCTACATCACCGGCGAAACCCTCCATGTGAACGGCGGCATGTACATGCCGTAAGCATGTGGCGCACGGACCGCGCCGCAAGTGGTTGATCTGAAAGGTGTTTTGCAGCGATGTAAGGCATCACCGGTTTCCACTACACTATCCCACGGTCATCCATTACCGGATGGCGTCATTTTTGAACCACTACTCCATCTGGAGCGATATCCAATGAGCACCATCGAAGAACGCGTCAAGAAAATCGTCGTCGAACAGCTTGGCGTCAAGGAAGAAGAAGTCACCAACAGCGCATCGTTCGTCGATGACCTGGGCGCTGACTCGCTGGACACCGTTGAACTGGTGATGGCGCTGGAAGAAGAGTTCGAGTGCGAAATCCCGGACGAAGAAGCCGAGAAGATCAGCACCGTCCAGGCTGCAATCGACTACATCAACGCCCACGTCAAGGCTTGATGTCAGGCGGCTTGCGCGCGGCGGTGGCACCTGCCCCAGCCGCGCGCGGCAATCCCATGGGGCCGCGCTTGCGGCCCTGTGCATTTAAGCGTTACACCGCGTCATACCCGCAACATCCGGGTCAGGAGAATCTGCAATGAAGCGTCGCGTCGTCGTTACCGGCATGGGCATGGTCTCGCCGTTGGGCAATGATATGGCCACCAGTTGGAAGGGCATTACCGAAGGCCGTTCCGGCATCGGTCCGCTGACCAACGTTTCGCAATCCTACCTGGACCGTTTCACCACCAAGATTGCAGGTGAGGTCAGGGACTTCGACATCACCGCCGACAACGAACAGTTCGGCACGTTCCGGGTCAGTGGCAAGGATGCCAAGAAGATGGACCCGTTCATTCATTACGGCCTCGGTGCCGCCTTCATGGCCTTGAACGATTCGGGCCTGGAAATCACCGACGGCAACGCAGAGCGCGTGGGTGCCATCGTTGGCGCCGGCATCGGCGGCCTGCTGGGTATCGAAGAACAAACCATCGATTTCCACGAGGGCAAGAAGATCTCGCCCTTCTACGTGCCCAAGACCATCATCAACATGCTCCCGGGGCAGTTGAGCATCATCACCGGCCTGAAGGGCCCGTCGTTCTCGGCGGTGTCGGCCTGCGCCACCTCCAACCATTCCATCGGCACCGCCATGCGCATGATCCAGTACGGCGATGCGGACGTGATGGTCGTGGGCGGCGCCGAGCGCGGCTCCTCGCCGACCGCACTGGGCGGCTTCTGCGCCATGAAGGCCATGTCCACCCGCAACGACGCGCCGGCGGAAGCCTCGCGCCCGTGGGACAAGGACCGCGACGGCTTCGTGCTGGGCGACGGTGCCGGCATCCTGATCCTGGAAGAATACGAACACGCCAAGGCGCGTGGCGCGCGCATCTATGCCGAGCTGGCCGGTTTCGGCGCCAGCTCCGATGCGTACCACATGACCGCCCCGAGCGAGAACGGCGAAGGCGCGGCGCGCTGCATGACCATGGCCCTCAAGGACGCCGGCGTGACCCCGGACCAGGTGGGTTACCTCAATGCGCATGGCACGTCCACGCCGCTGGGTGACCTGGGCGAAACCATGGCGATGAAGACCGCGTTCGGCGACCACGCCCACAAAATGATGGTCAGCTCCACCAAGTCGATGACCGGCCACCTGCTCGGCGCGGCCGGCGGTGTGGAAGCCATCTTCTCGGTGCTGGCGCTGCGCGACAACGTGATTCCGCCGACCATCAACCTGCACCAGCCCGGCGAAGGCTGCGACCTGGATTACGTGCCCAACACCGCACGCGATGCCAAGGTCGACGTGGTCATGTCCAACGGCTTCGGCTTCGGCGGCACCAACGGCACGCTGGTGTTCAAGCGGGTCTGATCCACTGCCGCCGCACACGCACCGGGCCGCCATCTTGGCGGCCTTGGTGTATCTGGCCTTCGCTCCTTCCGGTTTCCCGCCATGCTCCTGATCCAGCCGTTGCCCGCCACCACCGACCTGCTCGCGCTGCAGCGCGTGGCACCGCAGCGCTATCCGCTGCTGATGGAATCCACTGCCTCGGGTACCGCGCAGGGGCGCTGGGACCTGCTGCTGATGGGCAACGGCGAGGCGCAGGCACTGCATGCCGACGGCGTCGTCCGCGATGCCGAAGGGCAAGCGCACTCCGGCCGCTTCCTTGATGTGCTGGATGCGCACTGGGCCGCCCTGCGGCTGCCCCGCGAAGAGACGCTGTTGCCGTTCCGCGGCGGCTGGGCGCTGATGCTGGATTACGAGCTGGCCGGGCAGATCGAGACCGTGCTGCAGCTGCCGGCGCGCGCCGACGGGCTGCCCTCGGCACTGGCCCTGCGTTGCCCGGCTGCGGTGCTGCACGACCGCGTGCTCGGCCAGTACCACGCGGTGTGCGAGCCTGACCACGACGCGTTGCTGCAGACGCTGCTGGCCGACCTGCAGGCGAGCGCCGCGCTGCCGTCATTGCCGGCCTGGCAGCCACCGGCAGACATGCATGAAGACGCGCCGACGCGCTTCACCGACGGCGTCGGCAAGGTGATCGATTACCTGCGTGCCGGCGACGTGTTCCAGGTCAACCTGTCGCGGCGCTGGCAGGCGCAGTTCAGCGACACGCTGTCGCCGCAGGCGCTGTACGCCCAGTTGCGGGTCGCCAACCCGGCACCGTTCGCCGGGCTGTTCATGGCGCAGGGCAGGGCGGTGGTCAGTTCCTCGCCGGAGCGGTTGGTGTCGGTGCATGGCGATGACGTGCAGACCCGTCCCATCGCAGGGACCCGCCCGCGCTTCGCCGGGGACGACGATGCCGCGCGTATCCGTGAGCTGGTCGGCCATCCCAAGGAGCGCGCCGAGCACGTGATGCTGATCGACCTGGAGCGCAACGACCTGGGCCGCATCTGCACACCGGGCAGCGTGGAAGTGGATGAGCTGATGACCGTGGAAAGCTACGCGCATGTGCACCACATCGTCAGCAACGTGCGCGGCCGCCTGCGCGAGGGCGTCAGCCCCGGCCAGGTGATCGCCGCCACCTTCCCCGGCGGCACCATCACCGGCTGCCCCAAGGTGCGCTGCATGCAGATCATCGCCGAGCTGGAACAGACCGCGCGTGGCGCCTATACCGGTGCGTTCGGCTGGCTGAACCGCGACGGCGACCTGGACCTGAACATCCTGATCCGCACCGCCGAGGTGAGCGCGGGCAGCGCCGCGTTCCGTACCGGCGCCGGCATCGTGGTCGATTCGGACCCGGACAAGGAACTGGACGAAACCCGCGCCAAGGCGCGCGGCCTGATGCGGGCGCTGGGCCGGCATGATTGAGCCGTTTGGCGGTGTGCAGCACCCGCGCGGTATGCTGCGCGGCGGCGAAATCGATTCGAGGTGACCATGGCGGGTGCGAAACGGGGTTGTCTGGCCGTGCTGGCGATGCTGCTGTTGGCAGCAGTGCTGCTGGCCGGTGCGGGGGCGTGGTTCTGGCACAGCCAGAGCGGCTTCGCCGATGCGCCGCTGACGCCCGACCAGCCCAGCATGGTGATCGCCCCCGGCGACGGCCTGAACACCGTCCTGGGCAAGCTGCGCGCGGTCGGCGTGGACGAGGGCAGCGACACCCAGTGGCAGCTGCTGGCGCGCCAGCTGGATGCGGCCGGCAAGCTCAAGGTGGGCGAGTACGCGCTGGATGCCAGCCTGACCCCGCGCGCGCTGCTGCTGCGCATGCGCCAGGGCCGGGTGCTGCAGCACCGGGTAACCATTGTCGAGGGCTGGAACATTCGTCAGCTGCGCGCCGCGCTCAAGCGCGCCGATCCGCTCGTGCACACCACCGACGGCCTGGACGATGCGGCGCTGATGAAGGCGCTGGGCTTCCCCGGCGAACATCCGGAAGGCCGCTTCCTTCCCGAGACCTATGTGTATCAGCGCGGCGACAGCGACGTGGACGTGCTCAAGCGCGCGCACGCCGCCATGGAAAAGGAACTGACCGCCGCCTGGGACAGCCGCAGCGACGACCTGCCGCTGAACTCGCCTTACGAACTGCTGACCCTGGCCTCGATCATCGAGAAGGAAACCGCGCTGCCCAGCGAGCGTCCGCAGATTGCCGGCGTGTTCGTGCGCCGGTTGAAGATCGGCATGCGCCTGCAGACCGATCCCACCGTGATCTACGGCATCGGTAGCAGCTACGACGGCAACATCCGCAAGCGCGACCTGACCACCGACACGCCCTACAACACCTACACCCGCGCCGGTCTCACCCCGACGCCGATCGCCATGCCCGGCCGCGACGCACTGCATGCCACCGCCCAGCCGGCTGCCGGCAATGCGCTCTACTTCGTTGCAGTGGGCGATGGCAGTGGCGCGCACGTGTTCTCGGCCAACTACGCCGACCATAACGCCGCCGTTGCCCGCTACCTGCAGCAGCTGCGCCAGCAGCGCAGCCAGGCGGCCCCGCAGTGACCGCCGCGCTGCTGCGCCACCCGCGCTTTGTCAGCCTGGAAGGTGGCGAGGGGGCCGGCAAGACCACCGCGATCAACGCGCTGCGCGATGCACTGCGCGCGCGCGGGCATGAGGTGCTGCTGACCCGGGAGCCGGGTGGCACGCCGCTGGCCGAGCGCATCCGCGCGCTGGTCCTCAAGCCGGACATCGAGATCGCCGCCGAGCCGCTGTCGGCCGAGGCCGAGCTGCTGCTGGTGTTCGCCGCGCGCGCCCAGCACGTACGCCAGGTGATCCAGCCGACGTTGCGCCGGGGGGCCTACGTGATCAGCGACCGCTTCACCGATTCCAGCTACGCCTACCAGGGCGGTGGACGTGGCCTGGATCCGGCCTGGATCGCCGACCTGGAGCGTCGCGCGGTCGGCCTGCTGCCCGGCCTGACCCTGCTGCTGGACGTGGACGTGGCAGTGGGGCGCGCCCGCGCCAACGGCCGCGACATGTGGCCGGACCGTATCGAGAGCGAACAGGACGACTTCTTCCAGCGGGTACGCGCGGTGTTCCGCCAGCGCGCTGGCGAGGATCCCGCCCGTTTCCGCCTGATCGACGCCAGCCAGGACCAGGCCGGCGTCGCCGCGGCGGTGGTGGCTGCCGTGGATGTGTGGCTGGCGCAGGCACCGGAGAGCTGAGATGAGCGAGACCTTTTCCCCCTGGCAGAAACGCGCGTATGACCAGACGGTGGCCGCGCTGGATGCCGACCGACTCGGCCATGGCCTGCTGATCTGCGGCCCGGCCGGGCTGGGCAAGCGCGCGGTGGCACTGCGCATGGCCCAGCACATCCTGTGCAGTGGCGAGCCCGCGGCGGCCAAGCGCAGCGCGCAGCTGATCGCCGCCGGTACCCACCCGGACCTGCAGCTGATCTCGTTCATTCCCAACAAGTCCGGCGACAAGCTGCGCACCGAGATCGTGATCGAGCAGGTCCGCGAGATCTCGCAGAAACTGGCGCTGACCCCGCAGTACGGCATCGCCCAGGTGGTGATCGTCGACCCGGCCGACGCGATCAATCGCGCCGCCTGCAACGCGCTGCTCAAGACGCTGGAAGAGCCGCAACCGGGCCGCTACCTGTGGCTGATCAGCAGCGACCCGGCGCGCCTGCCGGCGACCGTGCGCAGCCGCTGCCAGCGCCTGGAATTCAAGCTGCCGCCCCGCGAGGAAGCGCTGGCCTGGCTGCAGTCGCAGGGCCACACCGAGGCCACTGCCCGCGAGGCGTTGGACGCGGCGCGTGGCCACCCGGGGCTGGCCGATGAATGGCTGCGCGATGACGGCCTGGCGCTGCGCAAGCAGGTGGCCACCGATCTGGAGGCACTGGTGGCCGGCCGCACCGGGGCGGTCGAGCTGGCCCAGCGCTGGGCAGGGGACGACAACGCGGCCTTGCGCCTGCGCCACGCCGCCGACCTGGCGCTGGCCCAGGCCAGCGCGGGCGGCTTGACCGATCCGGATCGATTGCACAAGCTGGCGGCGTGGTTCGACGCCGCCAACCGTACCCGCGATCTGCTGCGCACCACCGTGCGCGCCGACCTTGCGGTGGTGGAATTGTTGTTGGCCTGGAACAAGGTCAACGAGCGGCAAGCAAAGGGGAATAGAGCATGAGTGCCACCAACGCCCGCCAGGGCATCCTGTCGCTGGCGGTCAAGGACAAGGCCGCGCTGTACAGCGCGTACATGCCGTTCGTGAAGAATGGCGGGGTCTTCGTGCCCACCCCCAAGCGCTACTTCCTGGGCGATGAGGTGTTTCTGCTGCTGACCCTGCCCGACTCCAGCGAGCGCCTGCCCGTGGCCGGCAAGGTGATCTGGGTGACCCCCGCCGGCGCCCAGGGCAACCGGGCGGCCGGCATCGGCGTGCAGCTGGCCGAAGGGGCGGAAGGGGAGAACGTGCGCCACCGGATCGAGACGCTGCTGGCCGGCATCCTCACCTCGGACAAGCCCACCCACACGATGTGAAGAAAATTCGGCAAAACCGTTGACGTCGAAATTTGCCGCCCTATAATGAGCGGCTCAGCAGCATCGGGCGGTTAGCTCAGCGGTAGAGCATTGCCTTCACACGGCAAGGGTCACAAGTTCGAACCTTGTACCGCCCACCACGCTGCAACATGAAGAAGCCGGCCCTTGGGTCGGCTTTTTTGTTGCCTGCGGGTTGGGGGGGGCGGCGCATCCTTGTACTCAGGCATCACCTTGCCCGCAGTCAGCAGGCGCTCGTCAGGGATGGCGCTGGCATGGATTCCGCATTGGATACAGTCGCGCGGGATGGACCCGACGTCCGGTGGTGAAGGATGGGGCCGCCACGCAACATGAACCGTTGGGGCGATATATTCTCTCCACCTCGGCCATTGAGGTTGGACCGAGGCTACGCGCATGCGACAAGCCAACGGACGACAGGAGACCATGATGCGATGCAGGTCGTTTCGCCGATGGGCGGCAATCATTACCCTCGCCGCTGTAGTACTTCCGCTGTCCGGTTGTGCCGCCGCAGGGGACGGAAAAGTCGTCCCGGCTCAGGGACAGACCACACTGACAGGAGTTCGACCCATGCTGGAATCCATCTATGCCTCGGCAACGCCGGTTCGCTTCGAGCAACTTGACGTCAGCGACCTTGTCGCCGAGCACTTTCCCGCCGGCACGGGCCGGGCCGTAGTCAAGGAGGCATTCCTTGCGTCGGCGTCGTCGAAGATCGTCGAGGAGACGCCGCAAAAGCTGGTGGTCCGGGACAACAAGGGTCAGGCGATGCTCGATCCGGATGCACGTTCGATCGTGATGACCTTTTCCTTCGACACCCAAGGGGCATTGATCGCCGTGAAGGCGATTCATCTCAAGTACCAGTAGTCATAAGGATCGGGCCATGGACGAGAAGATCGAGATCGGATATCGCAATATCGGATCGGTGCTGGGCAAGGAGTACCACCACAAGTTCATCCTCTACACCGACCGTAATGGCGAGCAACACACCATCAGCGGATGGACCGGCGATGCCCAGGTGGGATTGCCGTATGGACGGATACAGGTGGAGGCTAACCTCGTCTACGACGCCGCCAATCCAGACCATCCGAAAAATCCCAATGCCACTGGCCAGGCGCAATATCGCGAGCGGATTGCCAGCGGTGCCGACCTGTCCGGGACGTGGGCGCAGATGGTGGCCAACGCCCAGGGCAAGGACGACAAATACCCCTACGACCCGCAGCGGCAGAATTCCAACACCTTCGCCGACAGTGTGCTGCGCGATGCGCATCTCCGCGAGCCCACCCAAGATGGCGTCGGCGGACATTGGGCGCCCGCATCGGGTCGCCCGCTGGATCATTCTCTAAAGCCCGTGGTGCCGGGGCTGGGCACCTCGGGGAATACGTTCAGCGCCAACGATGCTGCCGCCGATCCGGGACGCGAGGTGCAATTGCGCGCCAACCCGCTCTATCGGCAGGCGCTCGCTGGGCTGGAGCAGCTCGGACCCGAGGTGCAATTGCGCGCCAACCCGCTCTATCGGCAGGCGCTCGCTGGGCTGGAGCAGCTCGGACCCGAGGTGGGTGTGTATGCAGATGTGCAGGACAAGGAACGTATCGCCGCTGCGCTCGCACTGCGGGCCCGTACGCATGTGCCTCCGATACCGGAGATCCATGAAGTCGTGCCCAGCGCGACCAACGGCAATGTGTTTGCGGTCTGGAAGAGCGCAGACAACGATCAGTTTGTGATGCGTGCTCACGTCGATCGGGGCGAAGCGACGCAGCAGCCTTTGATGCAGAATCTGCAGGCATTGGAAACAGCAGATGCGCAGCAGGTGCGCGCGCAGGCGCAGGCGCAGGAACAGAGCCAGAATCAGAACGAGGTCGGTCGAGCAACAATGCGAATGGGGTGAACGATGGCCGCTGAACGGGCACGAGCCGCGGCCTGCGCTGATTCACATGGCAATTCAACCGAACGTATTGTGCATGGCACAGCTCATGTCCACGAATCAGTTACTGACGCGGATGCAAAGTGCGACATGAAATGGCGTGAACCGAGGGACGTGTCGCTCAAGCAGCAGACCCGCTTCAATCCGCTCGGAAAACCGGTGCGGACAACGTTCACGTGGCTTTTCCTCGCCTTTGCGGCCGTGTTCGTCATGGGGAGCATAAGATGCCTCCGCCGCCTTCCCGCCACGTGACCTGGAGAGCCGCATGGAACCCGACGCAACCGATCCCGCCCTCGCCAGCCCGGCCGACTACAGTGATGTGTTGTACCCGGTGTATTTCGAGGTGGGCGAGTGGCAACACGTCGTGCGGGACGCGATGATCGCGTTCCTGGTTCAACGCAGCGATGGTCATCCAGCCTTCCACTTCGCGCCGGATGCGCTTCGCACCACTGCGCACGGCTATGAGGTGGACCTGCCGATGCAGTTGATCCCTGAAGTGGTGCGCGCGTTGGCCGAGCGGAACGTGGCGATCTATCAGGTGGTCAGGCGGCAGCCCCGATGAGCGTTCGTCTGTAGCAGGACGCATTCGGCCTGATGCATCATCGACACACTCGCAGGGAGCGCAGCAGATGAACAGTCGACGCAGTACCCGAACGCCGATGGCCTGCTGGCTGCTGCCCATCGCGCTGTGCGTTCCGCTACCGGCACTGGCCTCCGACCCGGTTGGCATGCTGACGGTGTTCTTCGGGCTGCCGGTCTTCATGACCGCCGTCGTGGTGTTGGGCACGCTGGTGATCTTCCGACGCCACCGCTGGGCGAGAGGGATCGGGTTGTTGCTTGGCATCCCCGTATCGTTGCTTGGCGCGTACCTCGCATATGTGGACACCTGGCGCTTCTGGCCCGACCGGAATGGCAGCGATGACGGCACGCAGATGCTGATTGTCGTTGGCTGGACGCTGCTGTGGTGGTGCGTGCTGTGGTTCACCTGGCTGTTCTGGCGCACGGGGAAGGTGTCCTCGTCGGCAACGGATGTCCTGCCCAAGCGGTATCCCTGATACTCCACCGGATGGCACGTCATATCGGCGCGCACGCAGCACAATCACGAGGCCGCAATGACCGATCCTTACAACAGCAGTCCGCGCGCCGGTTCGGCTACCCGGCTCGACGATTCGATGGTGACAACCGCCATGGAGCTGCCCGGCTATCGCATCGTGCGCAGCCTGGGCGTGGTGCGTGGCATCACCGTGCGTTCGCGTTCGATAGTGGGCAATTTCCTCGGCGGGTTGCAGACGATCTTCGGCGGCAACATCACCATCTATACCGAGCTGTGCGAGCAGGCCCGCGAGGAGACCTATCGGGACATGGCCAAGCATGCGCGCCTGCTGGGTGCCAACGCGATCATCGCCATGCGGTATGACGCCACCGATGTGATGACCGGACTGACGGAAGTGCTGTGCTATGGCACGGCGGTGGTGGTTGAACCCGCGCTTGGCTGACGCGCATTCGCTTTGCCCGGTAGTGGCCGGCGTTGAGGCCGCTTTCTCTTCCAAACGACAAGGTGAACTGCATGCGCCTGTTGAAATCACTGGTAGTTGCACTGCTGCTGTTCTCGATCACGGCCCACGCCGGAACGCCCTTGGTGACGGGTGAGGCCGAACACGCGCTGAGGGCGTGGCTGGCCGCATTCAACGACGGTGATCGCGATGCGCTGGCGGCCTTCCGGGAACAGTACAAGATGCGCGCTGACGCGAAGGGCGATCTTGAGTTCCGCGCAGAGACCGGGGAGCTGCGGGTGCTGGAGGTCGTCGCCAGCACGCCGGGGAAAGTGCAGATGCTGCTGCTGCCCAGCGCCAATGACCGTGTGATGCTGGTGACGGCGACGCTCGACCCGGACAAGCGGTCGGCCGCGTTCGCGTTCGAAGGCGCGCAGACCCCCGCGAAATACCAGCCCAGGCGCATGGCGATGGCTGACGTTCTGGACGCGGCCAAGACGCGTCTGGATGCGCTGCAGGCGACTGGCGACCTCGGGGGGGTGTTCCTGGTGGCCAGGCAGGGAGACGTCCAGATGGCGTGGCACGGCGGCCTTGCCGATCGTGAGCAGGGCCTGGCGGTGGCGCGCGCTACCCGATTCCGGTTGGCGTCGTTGAACAAGATGTTCACCGCTGTGTCCATTCTGCAGCTACAGGAAGCGGGCAAGCTGTCGCTGGACGATACRCTGGCCAAACACCTGCCGCGCTACCCGAACCCGTCGGTCGCAGGGTCGGTCACGCTGCGTCAGCTTCTGGACCACACCAGCGGACTGGGCGATATCTTTGGTGACAAGGCCACCAGCAACGCCGACAGTCTCAGGACGCTTCAGGACTACTGGGCGGTGTTTGGGGAGGAGCCAGTGGCGTTCACGCCGGGAAGCCGGGACCAGTATTCGAACTATGCATTCATTCTGCTGGGCAGCGTCATCGAGGCGGTCTCGGAACAGTCGTACTACGACTATGTCGACGAACACATCTATCGCGTAGCGGGCATGAGCGCGACCGGATCCGAGCCCGAGTCGATGCCGGTCGTCGGCAGGGCCAAGCCGTATACCAAGGTCGATGGCCGATGGACAGTGGAAACGGCATCGCTGCCGTGGCGCGCTACCTCGGCCGGTGGTGGCTACAGCACCGTCGACGACATGCTGAAGTTCGGTGAGGCGCTGCGTGCGGGCAAGCTGCTGTCGCCTACGTCATTGGCAGCGGCGACCTCCCCGCAGAATCATAAGGCCTGGTACGGCTATGGGTTCATGGTGCGTGGTGAGGGTCGTGATCGGCTGTACGGTCATGAAGGCGGCGCACCCGGCGCCAACGCCGTGTTCTATGCGATGCCCGCGCAGGGATATGTGCTGGTAGGACTGAGTAATGTCGATCCTGAAGCGATGGGCAATGTGGTCAATTTCGTGGCGAACCGGTTACCGCTCTAGCGGCATGCGCCCGTGATACTTCGCATGTATCGCAACAGCACGCCATCGGTATTGGTCACGGGTGCAGTGCAGGCCGCATGCTGCTTCGATGGATAACGAATCAATCTTCTCGTTTACCGGCCAGGTCGGCCTGGTCACCGGCGCGGCCGGTGGCCTTGGCCTGGCTTACAGCCGTTTGCTGGCACGGCGCGGTGCGCAGGTGGTGATGCACGATGTGGGGGCCGACCGTGACGGCACCGGGTTTGATCCGCAGCGGATTGAACGGGCGGTGGCCGAGCTGTGCGGGCAGGGCCTGGTGGTACATGCCGCGCACGGTGCGCTCGACAATCGCGCGGAGTGCCGGGCCCTGGTGGCCGATACCCTGCAGCGTTTCGGTCGCCTGGATTTCATCATCCACAACGCCGGGTGGGTCGAGTACCAGCCGATCGACACGCTGGAGGACGAGCGCTTCGACGCGATGATGGCGATTGCCGCGAAGGCGCCCCTGTGGCTGGCGCAGGCTGCATGGGCGTCGATGCAGGACGCGCGCTACGGACGCATCGTGCTGACTACTTCTGATCGCGCGCTGTATCCGCAGTACGTGCAGCACGGGCTGGCGGCCTACGCGGCGGCGAAGCTGGCTGCGGTGGGCATCGTCAACGTGCTGGCCGCGGAGGGCGCGCCGCACGGGATCGTGGTCAACGCGGTGTCGCCGGTGGCCAAGACGCGGATGTGGGGCGTGCAGGGTGAGCCGGATGAGTTGCATCCCGATGCGGTGGCACCGGGTGTTGCGTATCTGGCGTCGGCGGCGTGCGGCGAGGGTGGCTGGATCCTGCGCGCGAGCAATGGCCAGTTCCATGCCACGCGGAGCGTGGAGGCCGAGGATGTGGCGTATCCGCGCGACCTGCGTGCGGTGCGGGCGGAGAGCATCGAGGATGTCGCCGCGCAGTGGACGGCGATTGCGCGGCCGGCTGTTTGACGACCATGGTGCGGGACTCGCAGTGCCGTTGTGCGTGCATGCCGTCCCGCCGGCACCTGCGTTGCAGCAGTTCCTGCAGGCAGCGGATCTTGCATCGGTCTACACAGCAACGTGGTTGGGATAGATAGGCCCTCGTTCAACGACGGCTCTAGCGGGGCGCGCGCAATACCCGGTCCAGTGCCGCCATGGCGTCGCTGGCCACCGCGGCCGGGTCGCGCGCCTTCATCGCATCATTGAACACCTCCAGGCCAATCGGCCCGGTGTACCCCATGCGCGCAAGTCGCTGCACCAGCGCCGCCACTGGCCAGATGCCGCTGCCGGGCAGGCAGCGTGCGTGTCGGGCCTGCTGCTTCACGGCACCGGGCTGCGGTTGGGTGGTCACATCCGACAGTTGCACCAGCGCGATTCTGTCTGCCGGAATGCCTTGCAGGTCGTCGACGCCACGACCGGCGGCGAACAGATGGAAGGCATCGACCACCAGATCCCGATTGTCGGCATCCACTGCCTGGATCTGTTGCCATGCCGACGGCACGGTGGAATGCAGGTGGCTCCATGCCATGGCCTCGTAGGCGATGCGCAGACCGCGCGCGGAAGCTTGCCCGCAGAGCCAGCGGAGATCGGCAGTGACCTGGTGCGTCTGGCAGTCCGGCGTGGTGCAGGCGGGCACCAGCACCGTGCCGGCACCGACGGCGACGGCCATGTCCAGAAGCAACTGCGCTTCGTCGCGCTTGGCCTCGCGCGTGGCTGCCGGGGCACCGTCGAAATCGAGTAGCACCTGCAGGTCGGTCAGCTGCAGTCCGGTGCGTGCGAGTGCGTCACGTACGGCGTCCACCGAGGCGGCCTGCACGTCCTCGCGCCACAGTTCGACCTGCGCGAAGCCGGCCGCTGCGGCGGCCTGCAGTTTCTGATCGGTGCTGCCGCCGAGCAGTACGGTGTTGAGGAAGCGCGGGCCGGGCAGGAGCGACATGGGTGAGCCGGTGGGGGAGGTGACGCGCCCGATGCTAGCGATGCCACCATGCACTACACGTGCAGACACGCCGCTCAGCGCGTGCGCTTCACCCACGCACGCACCACCAGCGCGATGAGTACGGCGAACACCAGCCAGGAGACCACGTCGAACACGCCGTCGCCGATCAGGGCGCTGACCAGGCCGAGCACGCTAACCGCAGCGATCCAGGCCGGGGCGATGAACGGGCTGCGTGGTGCGGAACGGGGCCGGTTCACGCGGCGGCTCCGGTCCGTGCGGCGCGCTCGAGTTCGCTCACGCGCGCCTCGGTGCTGCCGCGCTTGAGCCACAGGTACAGGCCGGTGACCAGCACGGCGATGGTCAGCAGATCCAGCAGCGCCCACAGGATCTTCAGCGGCAGCTTGCCGTAATCGCCAAAGTGCAGCGGCTGGCTGAGCAGCAGCACGCTCATGTAGACCGGCAGCTGGGGCTGCGCAGTGAGCGTGCCGGTCTGTGCATCGACCAGGACCGGGCGATACAGGCGCTCGGTGAGTGCGCTGTTGCCCTGCATGAACACGCCATAGTGGTGATCGCCGCTATAGCCGGTGCCGGGAAAGCTGACGAAGGCCGGACGCATGCCTGGCTCGGCGGCGCGCGCGGTATCCACCGCAGCCTGCAGCGACGCCAGCGTGGCCGGGCGTGGCTGCCCTGCATAGCGCGCGGCGAATTCGCCCAACTGCTCGCCCTGCCATGCCTGTTCGAGTGGTTTGGCGACGGTGTTGATGGCGCCGGTGATACCCACCACCAGCGCCCAGCCGAGGGTGACGACGCCGAGTACGTTATGCAGGTCCAGCCACGCTAACCGGCGGCTGCGGCCGGTGCGCAGCGTGCCGAATGGCTGCTTGCGCATGAACGGGCCGTACAGCACCAGCCCGGAGACGATCGCCATGGCGAACAGCACCCCCATCGCGCCCATGAACAGCATGCCCGGCAGCCCAAGGAACAGGTCGGTGTGCAGGCGGTAGAGGAAGTACATCACCCCTTCGTTGAACTGCGCGGCCGGCAGTACCTCGCCGGTGATCGCATGCAGCAGCGCGGTGTGCATCTGCGGTGGCGGGGTATCCACGCGTGCACCGGTGTTGACGTAGACGGTGGGCGCATCCGGATCCCAGCCGACGAACAGCGGTACATCGCCGGGATAGCGTTGCAGCGCGGTGCGAACCTGCGCATCCAGATCGCGCGGCACCGCATCGGCTGCGGCGCTGGTGACCTCCGGCTCGCTGAGGTGGGCGATTTCCTCGCCGAAGACCAGCGGCAGCCCGGTGAGGCACAGCAGCAACAGGAACACGGTACAGACCAGGCTGGTCCACTTGTGCACGAGGAACCAGGCGTTGAGGGTGGATCGTTGCATTCGGCTGGCGCGGGGCTGGCGAGGTTGCCGGCGATGGTACGTGATGCGGCCGCGGCGGTCAGCGGTGGCCACGGCGCTGTGGCGGCGGGGGTGCAACGCCGGGAAACAGGTGTTCGGCCATGAAGTCGATGAACACACGCAGCCGCGCGTTGGGTTGGCGATTGCCAGGCCACAGCAGCGAGAACTGACCGGGCTGGCGCGGGTGGTCGGGCAGCAGTTCCTGCAGGCGGCCATCGGCCAGTGCCTCGGCGGCGAGAAAGTCGGGCATCCACGCCACGCCCATGCCGCCGATCGCCGCGGCCAGCAGCGCCTCCATGTTGTTGCAGGTCATCACCGTGACCAGCGCGTCGCCCGCGTCGTCGTCGTGGCCGGGCAGTGACCAGGCCTGCAGCTTGCCGGTGGTCGGGAACCGGAAGCGCACCGCAGGCTGGGTGGCCAGTTGCGTCAGCGTGGCCGGTTGACCGTGCGCATGCAGATGCGCAGGCGCTGCGCACAGGACGAAGTGGAACGGGCCGAGCCGGCGTGCCATCAGGCTGGAGTCGGCGAGCTCGCCGCTGCGGATCACCACGTCCAGCCCTTCGCTGACCACATCGACAAGGCGGTCGTTGAAATCCAGCTCCAGTTGCACGCCCGGGTAGCGCTGCCGGAACAGCGGCAGCAATGGCAACAGGAAACGGTAGCCGATCGTAGGCAGGCCCACCCGCAGCAAGCCGCTGGGCGACTGTTGGCGCTGGCTGAGGTCGGCGCGCGCTTCAGACAGCTCGTCCAGCGCGCGCTTGCAGCGCTGCAGCAGCACCTCGCCTTCTTCGGTGAGGCGCACGCGCCGGGTGGTGCGCTGGAACAGGCGCACGCCGAGGTCCTGTTCGAGCCGGGCCACGCGCTTGCCGACGGTGGAAGGCGACAAGCCAAGGCTGCGGGCGGCGCCCACGAAGCTGGAGGCCTCGGCAGTGCGGACGAAGGCTAGCAGGGCGGTGATCGAGTCCATGTCCGGATCATTACGGAAGAAGTGGCCGTAATCAAACGACTTTGGCGCCATTTATTGCAGATAGCCGCACCCTTATCGTCAATACCCGACTTCGCTGGAAGATCCCATGTCCCTGTTTTCCCTTGAGCCGTCCCGGCGCGATCCGCGCTGGGCCGTGCTGGCCGTATGCCTGGCGGCGCTGGCCTTGCCGCTCTCGTTTTCCGCCGGGGCGGTGGCGGTACCCGTGCTGGCCAGCCGCTTCCCGGGATCGCCCGCGGCGCTGGCCTGGGTCACCAATGCCTTCATGCTCAGCTTCGGCAGCCTGCTGCTGGCCGCCGGTGGTCTGGCCGACCGGCTCGGGCGCCGCCGCCTGTTCCTGTGCGGCACCGGCGGTTTCGTGTTGGCCACGCTGGCGGTGTGCCTGGCGCCGGATCTGCGCTGGTTGGATCTTGCGCGTGGCGCGCAGGGCGTGGCCGCCGCCGCCGCGCTGGCGTCGGGTGGGGCGGCGTTGGCGCAACGCTTCGATGGGCATGCGCGTACCCGGGTGTTTGCGCTGATGGGCACGATGTTTGGTGTCGGCCTGGCACTGGGACCGCTGCTGGCCGGGATGCTGCTGCAGGCGCTGGGCTGGCGCAGCGTGTTCGCCTCGGGCGGGGTGCTTGCGTTGGCGGCGTGGGCGCTGGCCCGGCGGCACCTGGACGAGAGCCGGGGCCAGCACGTGCGCCTGGATGTGGCCGGCATGATCAGCTTCAGCCTGATGCTGGCGGCGTTGACCGTCGCCTTGTTGTTGCTGGGCGAACACGGGCCGCGCTCGCCAGCCGTGGTGGGCGCGTTGCTGGCCACGGCGGTGTTGCTGGCCCTGTTCGTGCGGATCGAGCGCGGCCAGCGGCAACCGCTGCTGGACCTGTCGTTGTTCGCGCAACGCGGCTTCCTCGGCGTGCAGTTGCTGCCGGTGGCGACCTGCTTCGGTTACGTGGTGCTGCTGGTGGTCCTGCCGCTGCACCTGCTGGGCGTGCAGGCGCAGTCGCCGCTGCAGGTGGGCCTGCAGATGCTGGCGCTGTCCGCGCCGATGCTGGTGTTGCCCATGTTGGCCGCCGGCTGGGCGCGACGCTTCAGCGCGGCACGGCTGTGCACGCTGGGCCTGGCGGTGTGCGCGGTGGGCCTGTATCTGTTGTCGCAACGCGCGCTGCATGTGGCGCCCACGCAGTGGTGGCCGGCGATGCTGCTGATCGGTGCCGGCACTGCGCTGCCATGGGGCCTGATGGACGGGCTGTCGGTGAGCGTGGTGCCGGTGCAGCGCGCCGGCATGGCCGCCGGCATTTTCGGCACGGTGCGGGTGGCGGGTGAGGGGATCGCGCTTGCGGCGGTGACGGCCGTGCTGGCTGCGCTGGTGACACACCGTTTGGCGCCGGGTAGCGGTGTGCCGCTGGCGACCCTGGGCAAGGCCGGTGCTTACCTGGCCACCGGTTCGCTGGCGCAGGCGTCGGCCCTGCTGCCGGGGGTGCCGGTGGAGGTACTGCAGCAGGCCAGCCGCGACGCGCTGGTCTGGCTGCTGCGGGGGTTGGCCGCACTCACCGCCGGCAGTGCGTTGCTGGTCTACGCCTTGCTGGGGAGGGAACGGATGCCTGCGGCGGCCAGCGCCGATGGATGAGGCTCAAACCAGCGCATCGGCGATGCAACGGATGCTCAGCCACGCGCCGCCGTCGGGTGCCTCGCCGGTGCGCACGCGGAAGCCGTGCAGGCCGGCGATGGCGGCGACGATCGACAGGCCCAACCCGAAGCCGTCTCCCGGGCCGGTCTCGTCGGTGCCACGGAAGAAGCGCTGGTAGACCAACGCGCGGTCCTGCGGCGCAATGCCGGGGCCATTGTCGATGACATCGATGCGGGTGGCGCCGGCGTCCTCCACCGCGCGCAGCAGGACGCGGCCGTGTTCGGGGGTAAAGCGCAACGCATTGGACAGCAGGTTGGCCAGGGCTTCGAACAGCAGTTCGCGGTCGCCGCTGACCGGTGGCAATGGCGCGGCGATTTCCAACTGCAACACCTGCTGCTTCTCTTCGGCCAGCGGCAGGTAGAACTGGTGCAGCTCCCGCAGCAGCTCGGGCACATCCACCTCGACGAAGGCCGAACGGCGCTGATGGCTTTCCAGTTCGGACACGCGCAGCAGGGCGGTGAAGCGCGCCATCAGCAGATCGGCTTCGACCAGCGCCTTGTCGATCTGGTCGGTGTGCGGATCGTTTTCGCCCAGTTCGACGCGGGTGCGGTACAGGTGTGCGCGCAGCCGGGTGAGCGGTGTGCGCAGGTCGTGGGCGATGCTGTCGCACACGCCTTTGACTTCGGTCATCAACTGCTCGATGCGTTCGAGCATGGCGTTGACGATGCTCGACAGCCGGTCGATTTCATCCGGACGCCCGGAAAGCGGCCGATCGTGATGACCTCGCTGGCGTTCATCGCCGGCGTCATCCCCCTGACTGGCTACGGGCGCCGGTGCGGTGAGTCGGCGCGAGATCGGCATGAGCGTGATCGGCGGCATGCTCTCGGGCACGCTGCTGGCGATCGTGCTGGTGCCATTGTTCTTCGTGCTGGTGCGTGGGGTGGGCAAGGCGCGCACCGTGCAATGAGGACCGGCGGGTCGTCACACGATTGTCGTGCCGGCCTCACCTGGCCTATGCCAACGCGTCGGTAACGTCACCCGTCACCGTCCCCCACGGAGACCTGCCATGTGGTTGCTCGACCGACTCTGGCCTGCACGGCCGGCCACGCAGACACCGCCGCCTGCAAGCCCCGCGGACGCCGCGCAGCGTCGCCCCGTGTTCAAGCGCCCGCTGCGCGTGGGACGCCCCCGGATGGCGGCGCCCTGGCAGAAAGTGGCACCGCCGCCGCGGCGGCGCAGCCACTAGCCCGGTGTACGGTCGGAAGGGTGGTTCACCCCGTCGTTGACCGGCACGTCGCCCAGCGCGTACGGGTTGATCCCGTCCAGGCAGCCGAGGTTGTAACCGTACTCGTCCGGCGAGGAGCGGCGCTGGTGGTGGGTGTAGATGCCGCAGATGCTGCAGAACCAGTGCCGGGCCACGTGGGTGTTGAACTGGTACAGACGCAGCGTCTGGTCGCCCTGGATCACCTCCAGGTCGGCCAGCTTTACCGAGCCCACGATCGCCCCCTTGCGCCGGCACAGCGAACAGTCGCAGCGCCGCGGCGACAGCACGCCGTCGGGAAGATGCAGGCGCAGGACCACCGCGCCGCAGTGGCAGCGGGCCAGATGATGGCGCTGGATCGGCACGCCGCCGATGGAACGCAGACCCTGCATGCGACAACTCCTGAGGGGTGGACCGGGGCCTGCAAGTATGCCGCCGGCCCAAACTGAACACGCAGATATGTTCCCCACACCCCGGTTATGGCTAACTAGCGCCCCGAACCAACGACGGAACGACGCGTGAAGAAGGCAGGACGATGGGGATTGGCGCTGGTGATGCTGGTCGCAGCGCTGTGGATCACCGGCCTGCTGGCCTACCAGTTGCCCGGTCCGGGGTGGTTGCGCGGGATCGCGATCGCGGTGTGGCTGGGCTTCGCGCTGACCACGGCAGTGGCGGTCGGGCGCGCGCGCGCCGGGCGCTGGCCGGGCGCGCTGTACGTGGCCGCGCTGGTGGCCTCGGGGGTGTGGTGGCTGCTGCTCACCCCGCGCCAGGACCGGGTCTGGGCCGATGACGTGGCCCAACGGCTGAAGGTCGTTGCGTTCGACGGACAGCATGTCGTGCTGGACAACGTCCGCGACTTCACCTGGCGCAGCGAAGACGACCACGACGTGCGCTGGGTGCGGCGCAGCTATGACCTGGACCAGCTGCGCTCGGCCGACCTGGTGATGTCCTACTGGATGGGACCGATGATCGCCCACACGCTGGTGTCTTTCGGCTTCGCCGACGGTCGCTACCTGGTGTTCTCGCTGGAGATCCGCAAGGAGCGCGGTGAGTCGTTCTCGGCACTGGGCGGGTTCTTCCGCAAGTTCGAGATGACCCTGGTGGCCTCGGAGGAAACCGACATCATCCGCGTGCGCAGCAACGTGCGTGGCGAAGATGTCTACCTGTATCGGCTGCACGGCATGACGCGCGAACAGCTCAAGGGCCTGTTCGTGTCCTACCTGGGCGAGGCACGCAAGCTGGATGCCGCCCCGGCGTTCTACAACACGCTTACCAGCAACTGCACCACCATCGTGTACGAACTGGCCAAGCAGATCGCGCCGGGCCTGCCGCTGGATTACCGGCTGCTGGTGTCGGGCTATTTCGCCGAGTATGCACGCGACCTGAGCGTGCTGACGCCGGGCGTGGACTTTGCCACGTTGAAGGCGCGCGGCCGCATCACCGATCGCGCACGCGCCGCCGGCGACGATCCCGATTTTTCCCGACTGATCCGCCAGGGCATGCCCGGCGCCGAGCAAGGAAGCGTTCCATGAAACGGCTGTCCATGAGGTTCCCGCGCCGCACGCTGCCGTTGCTGGCGGTGGTGCTGTCGCTGCTGCTGTCCAGCGGCTGCGCGATGGTGACCATGAAACAGGTGGCCCCCACCGACTACCTGGCCAACAAGCGCGGCGACGTGCTCACCTCGGGCAAGCTCAGCGCCGCCTCGCAGGAGACGTTGAGCGTGATCGGGCTGGACGAGGATACGTGCGCCAAGGACGTGGCGACCTGCCAGAAGACCCTGGAAGACACCGACGTGCTGCCCGAGGAACAGCGGCTTTCCGCGCTGTCCGAGTTGTGGGTGAAGAACGCGTTGGGGTTGAGCCCCAAGCCCAAGGATCGCGACAAGCATCCGATGAGCGATGCGGCGCTGGATGCGTGGCTGGAAGCGGCGCGCTATGCCTACGCCTACCTGTTTTTCAGTGGGCGCACGCCATCGGACCGGGCCTTCGAGGATCGCCAGACCCAGGTCCGCGACTATTACAACTACGCCGCCGAGCAGACCGCCGCGGTGGTATTCAAGCGCGCCCGCGAGAGCGCGCTGGAAGGGGAGGACTACAACGCACCGGTGGCCGGCGAGCGCTGGACGCTGACCTCGGACTTCGACGAGCTGCGCATGCCCAGCATTCCCACCGGCATGGTCTCGGCCTCGTCGCTGAGCTTTGCCGGCCTGCGCAGCACCTATCGCCGCGATGGCTTCGGCGCCGAACTGGTGGTGGTGATGGACCCGCCCAAGCTGATCGCCGCGGCGGACGGGCAGAAGGCCGAGATTCCCCAGTACAGTGAAATGTCGGCGATCAACGCCACCGCGCTGCTGCGCTTCAAGGGCGACACCCTCAAGCAGGTGCTGGACACCACCCAGGTGTTGTTCGATGTGTACTCACCGGAGTCCACCGAGAGCGTCAACTTGCACGGCGAGAAAGTGCCGCTGGCCGGCAACTTCACTGCGGCCTACGGCATGTGGCTGGCGCAGTCCGGCTTTGCCACGCAGTCGCTGCGCACCCTGTTCGGGCTCAGCGAAGGCATCGGCGAACCGCATATGTACCTGATGCAGCCATGGGACCCCAACCGCCGCATCATCTTCATGCTGCACGGTCTGGGCAGCAGCCCGGAGGCGTGGGTGAACGTGGCCAACGAGGTGATGGGCGACCCCGAACTGCGCAAGCACTTCCAGGTGTGGYAGGTGTATTACCCGACCAACGCGCCGATCGCATTGAACCGCTATGAGATCAACCAGGCGTTCAACAACACGCTCAAGCACTTCGATCCCGACGGCAGCACGCCGGCGTCCAAGGACATGGTGTTCATCGGCCACAGCATGGGCGGCGTGCTGGCGCGGTTGCTGGTCACCTCTTCGGGCGATGTGCTGTGGGACCAGCTGCTGGCCAACTATGACCTCAAGGGGGAACGCCTCAAGCGCGTGGAAGCCAAGCTCGGTCCGCTGCTGCACTTCACCGCCGAACCGAACGTGGAGCGCGCCATTTTCATTGCCGCCCCGCACAAGGGCACCGACATCGCCGGCAACCGTGTCGGGCGTCTGATCGGCCGGCTGGTGCGCCTGCCGATCACCCTGYTGGGCAAGTTCGAGGATGTGTTCCAGACATTGCAGCAGGCCGAAACGCAGTCCGCACAGCAGACCAAACTGCAGATCCCCAACAGCATCGACAACCTCAAGGCCAGCGATCCGTTCGTCAAGGCCGCCGGCGCGCTGCCGATCGAGCCGGGCCTGAAGTACCACTCGATCATCGCCCAGCGCAAACCGGACGTGCCGCTGCAGCAGTCCGACGATGGCCTGGTGCCGTACTGGAGCGCGCATCTGGACGGGGCGGTATCGGAGAAGGTGATCATCTCCGGGCACAGCGTGCAGGAAACCCCGCAGGCCGTGCTGGAGATCCGCCGCATCCTGCGCGAGGACCTCAAGGACGTCGGGCACTGAGGCAGCACCGTCGCGTCGGCGATCAGATCCGCCGCGCGACCAGCACGCCCAGCACCGCCAGCATCAGCATGATTACGTACGTGAGCAGGTAGCCGACCACCACGTTGCCCTGCAGGAACAGCGCGAACAGCGAGCCGGACACCGCCAGCGTGGTGGCCACGGCCAGGGCCTCGCTCAACTGCAGGGCCGAGGTGTTGGCGCCCTGCTGCGCGGGCGGTGACAACGACAGGGTCAGCACCGACAGGCTCGGGTAGATCATGCCCATGCCCAGCCCGGTGATGCTCCACCCGGCCAGCGCGCACCACAGCGGCACCGCCGGTTGCAGGGCCAGCGCGGTGACCACGATGCCCACGCTCATCAGCAGTGCGCCGCCGGTCAGCAGTTGGCGGCGCGACCAGCCGCGGCGTTGATGACCCTGCATCCACGACCCGCTGAACCAGCCCAGCGCGCCCAGGCTCAACGCCACCCCTGCAAACAAGGGACTCAGCCCGCGTTCGCGCTGCAGCAACAACGGCAGGAACGCCTCGCAGCCGAAGAAGGCCGACGCGGCGATGCCACGCAGTGCGATCACGCTGGGCAGGCCACGGCGCAGCCGCAGCGTGCCGGCCGGCAGCAGCTTCCAACTGCACAACGCCAGCAACGCGATCGCTGGCAGCAGCATCGACACCGCTGCCCAGCCGCGCTGCTGGCCGCCGACGTACAGCAGCAGCGCGCCGGCCGAGGCACCGATCGCCCAGCGCACCACCGTGCGGTTGCCCTTTGCCGCCCCGGCCGGGGCGAGGTTGCGCAGGGCAGGGCGCAGCAGCAGGGCGGCGGGAATGGCCAGCAGCGGCACGATCAGGAACACCCAGCGCCAGCCCAGGTGCTGCACGATCAGCCCGCTGATGCCCGGGCCGATCAGCGAGGGCACCACCCAGCCGGCTGAAAACGCGGCGAACACGCGCGGCCGCATCGGCTCGGGGAAGGTCCGCCCGACCAGCACATACAGCGCCACCGAGATCGCCCCTGCGCCCAGCCCCTGCAGCAACCTTCCCAGCACCAGCACCGGCATGTGCTGGGCCAGCCCGGCCACCAGCAGGCCGGCGATGAAGCTGGCCAGGCCCAGCCACAACGGTCGCGCCGGCCCCTGCTGATCGCTCCAGCGCCCGGCCAGGGTCATGCCGATCACGCTGGTGGCCAGGGTGCCGCCGAACGCCAGGGCATACAGCGGCAGTCCGTCCAGCGCCTGGGCAACGGTCGGCATCGCCGCGGCCACTGCCAGCGCCTCGAAAGCGTGCAGCGACACCAGCGCGACCGTGCCGATGGTGGTGGCGCGATAGGCCGGCGACAGAATCGAGGGGATCGGGGTCTCCACCGCCGGGAGGGCGACGGGTGGGGGTGCGGCATCAACGGACATGCGGATTCCAGACATCGGGGGAAGGACCGGACTTGTAGTGCATCCCGGCGGCGCGCAGGATGCCACCTGAACCAAGGTTGAGGTCAAGCAGTGATCGCGCAGGAACTGAGTGTAGGGGAAGTGGCCAAACGGAGCGGCGTGGCCGTCTCGGCGTTGCATTTCTATGAGCGCAAAGGGCTTATCCGCAGCCTGCGCACGGCCGGCAACCAGCGCCGTTTCGCGCGCGACGTGTTGCGCCGGCTGGCGGTGATCCGCGTCGCCCAGCGCGTTGGCATGCCGTTGGAGGCGGTGGCGACCGCGTTTGCGGCGCTGCCGGAGAACAAGACCCCGACCAAGGCCGAGTGGGCCCGGATGTCGGCGTTGTGGCGCAGCGAACTGGACCAGCGCATCGCGCAACTGCTGCTGCTGCGCGACCAGCTCACCGATTGCATCGGCTGCGGCTGCCTGTCGTTGAAACGCTGTCGCCTGACCAATCCCGAGGACGCACTGGGCGATCAGGGCGACGGCCCCCGCCGCTGGGAGTAGTGCCGGCCGTTGGCCGGCTCTCGTAGTGCCCTCCGTCGTCAGGAGCCGGCCAGCGGCCGGCACTACCGGTCCCGGTATGGCAGGGCATCGAGGTACCCGGCATGTGGGAGGTAGTGCCGGCCGCTGGCCGGCACCGCCCTCACCACACGGTGAACACCTGCCCGCTCTGCACGCCTTCCACGCTGCGCTGGTAGGCCAGCGACGCGCGATGGGCGGTCACCGGTTCGAAGCCGGGGAAGTAGGCGCCGTAATCGTCCATCGATTCGACCAGCACGTTCGGGCTTACCACGTTGATGCGCAGCCCACGCGGCAGCAGTTCGCAGGCCGCGCCGCGCACGAAACCCTCCAGCGCCGCATTGACCGAGGTGGCATTGGCGCCGTCGCGGATCGGCTGCGCGCTGACGATGCCGCTGGTCAGGGTGATTGAACCGCCCGGGTTCAGATGGTGCTGGGCGACCAGGCTCAGCCGGACCTGGCCGAGCAGCTTGTCCTGCAGGCCCAGGTTGAACTGCGTCGGGCTCATCCCGGCCAGCGGGCCGAAATGCAGGCGTCCGGTGGTGGCGATCACCGCATCGACGTTCCCGATCTGCTGGAACAGCGCCTGCACGCTGGCATCGTCGGTCAGGTCGACCTGCGCATCGCCCCCGTGACGGCCGGCGCGGATCAGCTGGTGATGATGGCCCAGCGTGGCGGCTACGGCCTGGCCAAGGGTGCCGCTGGCGCCAACGAGAAGGATCTTCATGGGAGGGGCTTCCGAAAGGTGTGCAGGCAGTCTGCGCCTGGATCGCCGGTTAGGTAACGGGCGTATGCTTTGTAGATTGCAAACCCGTGGTTACCAATGGACACCTTGCGCTGCATGCAGGCCTTTGTCGCCGTGGTCGAACACGGCAGCTTCAATGCCGCCGCCGCGCACATGGCGGTGTCCTCGGTGATGGTCGGCAAGTACATCCAGCAGCTGGAAGCCCACCTCGGGGTGCGCCTGCTGCAGCGGAACACCCGCCGCCAAAGCCTCACCGATGCCGGCCGTAACTATCTGGCCGGCTGCCGCACCGTGCTGGAACAGGTGCAGCAGGCCGAGGCCAGCGTCGAAGGGCTGCAGGCGCAGCCGCAGGGCGTGCTGCGGATCAGCGCACCGGTCACCTGGGGCAGCTGCGTGCTGGCCCCGCTGGTGGCGCAGTACCTGGCCGCCTACCCGCAGGTGACCGTGGGGCTGGACTTGAGCAACCGGCGCGTGGACCTGATCGAAGAACAGTTCGATGCGGTGGTGCGCATGGGCCAGATCGGCTCGGCCGAATGGGTGGCGCGACCGTTACCGCCGTATGCCATGCAGATCTGCGCGGCGCCGTCCTACCTGCAGCGCAAGGGCCTTCCCCAACACCCGGCGGACCTGCGCGATCATGATTGCCTGACCCACCTGGCCTGGCGTGGTGGCCATGGTTGGCGCCTGCGCGGGCATCCCGAGCAGGACTGGTCGGCGCAGTCGCGCCTGCTCTGCAACGACGGCGACGGCCTGCGCCGCGCCGCCCTGGCCGGTGCGGGATTGATCCTGCAACCGGCAGTGTTGCTTGCCGAGGACATCGCCGCCGGGCGCCTGCAACCGGTGCTGGCCGACTACCTGCCCGAGCCGCGCCCGCTGCACCTGGTGTACCTGCCTGATCGCCGGCCAAGACCGAAGCTGTCCAGCTTCGTGGACTTCCTGCTGGCCAACGTCCCGCCACGGTAGAGCCACGCCATGCGTGGCTGCGCTTCGTTCCGGCACCGCGCCAGCCACCCATGGGGTGGCTCTACCCCCGGTCGGGGGGCGGCCAGGTAGAGCCACGCCAWGCGTGGCTGCTTTTCGTTCCGGCACCGCGCCAGCCACCCATGGGGTGGCTCTACCCCGGTCSGGGGKCTGCCAGGTAGAGCCACGCCAWGCGTGGCTGCTTTTCGTTCCGGCACCGCGCCAGCCACCCATGGGGTGGCTCTACCCCGGTCGGGGGYCTGCCAGGTAGAGCCACGCCATGCGTGGCTGCTTTTCGTTCCGGCACCGCGCCAGCCACCCATGGGGTGGCTCTACCGGGGGCTCAGTCGTTCGCGGCCGACAACGCTTGCCCGCGCCGGGTGGCGGCGTCGATCGCGCGTGCCACGATCGCTTCGAAGTCATCGCCCTGGAAGCTCTCGATCGCCGCCTGGGTGGTGCCGTTGGGCGAGGTCACGCGGCGGCGCAGTTCGGTGGGGGCCTCGCCGGATTCGTCCAGCATGCGGCTGGCGCCGAGCAGGGTCTGCACCACCAGCGTGCGCGCCGCATCAGCCGGCAGTCCCTGGGCCACGGCGGCCGCTTCCATCGCTTCGGCAAGCAGGAACACATAGGCCGGGCCGCTGCCGGACACCGCGGTCACCGCGTCCATGCGCGCCTCATCGTCGATCCACACCGTGCGCCCCGCGCTGGCCAGCACCGTGTCGGCCTGCGCGCGCTGGGCGGCACTGACGCCGGCGGTGGCGTACAGGCCGGTCACCCCGGCGCCGAGCAGGGCCGGCGTGTTGGGCATCGCCCGCACCACGGCCGGGTTGCCGCCCAGCCAGCGTTCCAGCTGCGCGCTGGTGATGCCTGCGGCAATCGACAGCACCAGCGGCTGCTTCGCATGCGCCAGGTCCGACAGCGCGGCGCACACATCGCGCAGCACCTGCGGTTTCACCGCCAGCACCCACACCGTGCCTTGGGCGGCGGCCTCGGTGGCGCTGGCGTAGGTCTTCACGCCGAAGTCGGCGGTGAGCTGTTCGCGAAGCCCGGTGACGGGCTCGGCGACATGGATCTGCGCCGGCGCCACGCCTTGTCGGATCAGCCCGGCGATCAGGCTGCGGGCCATGTTGCCGCCGCCGATGAAAGTAAGCGGGGAAGCGCTCATGCGATCTCCTTGGGAATGGGGTTGATGAAGCATCAGGCCGCGCGCGGGCGCGTGCCGAACAGGGCGGTGCCGATCCGCACCATGGTCGCGCCATGGGCGATCGCGTCGGGATAATCCCCGCTCATGCCCATCGACAGCGTATCCACCTGCGGATACGTCGCCGACAGCGATTGGAACAGGTCGCGCATGCGCTCGAAGGCCTGCTGGCGGCGCGCGGCATCGGGCCACGGCGCGGGGATGGCCATGAGCCCACGCAACCGCAGCTGTGGCGCGGCGCTGATCGCTGCCGCCAACGCCGGCACCGCCTCGGGATCGCAGCCGTGCTTGCTGTCCTCGTCGTCGATGTTGACCYGGATCAGCACGTTCAGCGGGGCGAGGGCGGCGGGCCGATGCGCGGCCAGCGCCGTCACCAGTTTGGGCCGGTCCACGCTCTGCACCCAGTCGAAGTGCCGGGCGGCCAGCTCGGCCTTGTTCGATTGCAGGTGGCCGATCAGATGCCATTCCAGGCCCAAAGCGGCCAGCGCCTCGATCTTGCCCAGCGCTTCCTGCACGTAGTTCTCGCCGAACGCGCGCTGGCCCTGGGCGGCCAGTGCCGCCACCGCCTCGGCCGGTTGGGTCTTGGACACGGCCAGCAGGGCAGGGTCTGGCCGTCCGGCGGCGGCGGCTGCGTTGTGCAGGTTCAGCAAAATCGTCGGCAGGGGCAGCGCGGACACGGGCGTTTTCCGGTAGATCAGGAACGCTATACTGCCGCCCGGGGAAAGAACCTTCCAGTCGCAGCAGTCATGGGGAGTAGCAGCGCATGGATATCGCCGAACTGTTGGCGTTTTCCGTAAAGAACAAAGCGTCGGATCTTCATCTGTCGGCAGGCCTGCCGCCGATGATCCGCGTCGACGGCGATGTCCGTCGCATCAATATTCCGGCATTGGACCACAAGCAGGTACACGCGCTGGTCTACGACATCATGTCGGACAAGCAGCGTCGCGATTACGAGGAATTCCTCGAGGTCGACTTCTCGTTCGAGATTCCGTCGCTGGCACGTTTCCGCGTCAACGCCTTCAACCAGAACCGCGGCGCCGGTGCGGTATTCCGTACCATTCCGTCCGAAGTGCTGACGCTGGAAGACCTGAACACGCCGCCGATTTTCCGCGAGCTGATCGACCAGCCGCAGGGCCTGATCCTGGTCACCGGCCCGACCGGTTCGGGCAAGTCGACCACGCTGGCGGCGATGATCGACTACATCAACAAGAACGAATACGGCCACATCCTCACCGTCGAGGATCCGATCGAATTCGTGCACACCTCGCAGAAGTGCCTGATCAACCAGCGCGAAGTGCATCGCGACACGCACGGCTTCAACGAAGCGCTGCGCTCGGCCCTGCGTGAAGATCCCGACATCATCCTGGTCGGCGAATTGCGCGATCTGGAAACCATCCGCCTGGCGTTGACCGCCGCGGAAACCGGCCACCTGGTGTTCGGCACGCTGCACACCAGTTCGGCGGCCAAGACCATCGACCGCATCATCGACGTGTTCCCCGCCGGCGAAAAGCCGATGGTGCGCTCGATGCTGTCCGAGTCGCTGCGCGCGGTGATCTCCCAGGCCCTGTTGAAGAAGGTCGGTGGCGGGCGTACCGCCGCGTGGGAAATCATGGTGGGCACTCCGGCCATCCGCAACCTCATCCGCGAGGACAAGGTGGCGCAGATGTACTCGGCGATCCAGACCGGCCAGCAGATGGGCATGATGACCCTGGACCAGCACCTGCAGGACCTGGTCAAGCGCAGCCTGATCACCCGCAACCAGGCGCGCGAGTACGCCAAGGACAAGCGGATTTTCGAATAGTGGTAGTGCCGGCCGCTGGCCGGCTCCTGGAAACCTTCGGAGTACACCGCGATGAGCACCACCACCATCGACTTCACCTCGTTCCTCAAACTGATGGCGCATCAGAAGGCGTCGGACCTGTTCATCACCGCGGGCATGCCGCCGGCGATCAAGGTCAACGGCAAGATCTCGCCGATCACCCAGACCCCGCTGACGCCGCAGCAGAGCCGCGACATGGTGCTCAACGTGATGACGCCGGCGCAGCGCGAAGAGTTCGAAAAGACCCACGAATGCAACTTCGCCATCGGCCTGTCCGGTGTCGGTCGCTTCCGCGTGAGCTGCTTCTACCAGCGCAACCAGGTCGGCATGGTGCTGCGCCGGATCGAAACGCGCATCCCTACGGTTGAAGAGCTGAACCTGCCGCCGATCATCAAGACGCTGGCGATGACCAAGCGCGGCATCATCCTGTTCGTGGGCGCTACCGGTACCGGTAAATCCACCTCGCTGGCGGCAATGATCGGCTACCGCAACCACAACTCGACCGGGCACATCATCACCATCGAAGACCCGATCGAATTCGTGCACAAGCACGAAGGTTGCATCATCACCCAGCGTGAAGTGGGCATCGATACCGACAGCTGGGAAGCGGCGCTGAAGAACACCCTGCGCCAGGCGCCGGACGTGATCATGATCGGCGAAGTGCGTACCCGTGAGGGCATGGACCACGCCATCGCGTTTGCCGAAACCGGTCACCTGGTGCTGTGCACGCTGCACGCCAACAACGCCAACCAGGCGATGGATCGCATCATCAACTTCTTCCCCGAAGACCGCCGCAACCAGCTGTTGATGGATCTGTCGCTGAACCTCAAGGGCGTGGTCGCCCAGCAGCTGGTGCCCTCGCCGGATGGCAAGTCGCGCAAGGTCGCGATGGAGATCATGCTCGGCACGCCGCTGGTGCAGGACTACATCCGCGATGGCGAAATCCACAAGCTCAAGGAAGTGATGAAGGAGTCGGTGCAGCTGGGCATGCGTACCTTCGACCAGAGCCTGTTCGAGCTGTACCAGGCCGGCGAGATCAGCTACGAGGACGCCCTGCGTTACGCCGACTCGCAGAACGAAGTGCGCCTGCGCATCAAGCTGTCCCAGGGCGGTGATGCGCGCACGTTGTCGCAGGGCCTGGACGGGGTGGAGATCTCCGAAATGCGCTGAGGCCTCGGCCGCGTTCCCACGGCCAGCGGCAGGCGCGCGATCCTGCCCGTGGCCGACGCRTGCCCACCCGCTGGCGGACGTAATTCTTCTCTGGCATAGTCGCGCCGCCCCCCGATCGGGGGCGCGGTACCGGCGGCCGCCGGCCCACAACCTGCCAGGCAAGACTGCATATGGACATGCACAACCCCTACAGCCCGCCGCGCCAGACGTTACCCTCGTCTGGTCAGCCGATGTCCGCGCCTCTGCCGCCGGACCAGCGTGCGGGGCTGCTGCAGGCGACCGACAAGCCCATGTACTTCGCTCCCGGCACGTTCAAGCTTGCCGCGATGTCGTTGGCGACGTTCGGCCTGTACACGATGTACTGGTTCTGGCGTAACTGGCAGGCCATCCAGCGCGAAAGCGGCCAAGACCTGTGGCCGTGGGCACGTGCAGTGTTCTGCCCGCTGTGGTGCTTCTCCTGCTTTGCCCAGCTCGCCGATCTGGTGCGCGGCCGCCGCCGCGAACTGGCCTTTCCAGTGGCGCTGCTGGGCATTGTGTTCCTGGTCCTCAACCTGGTCGGCCGGCTGGACAACGCCGCCTCCCTGCTGGCGTTCCTGAGCTTCGTTCCGTTGTTGCCGGTCAACGCGCTACTGCGCCAGTACCATCGCGACGAGCGCATCGACAGCACGCGACTGGACCGCCTGACGATCTGGCACGTCCTGATCCTCCTGGCAGGCGGCATGTTGTTGTTGATGCTCCTGGCGGTGATCATCCTGGGCGAAGTAAGCATCACCCTGCCTGAGGCACGCTGAGCTGGATTGATGATCTGGGTTCATGACCGACTGCACCTGGACACCTTCAATCCCGCTCCGGGAGGTCTGTATGGTGGCAGGCCATCCACCGCGCGCCTGACGGGCGCAGGAGAACTCCCATGCAATCACGAGAACTGGGCAACAGCGGCCTGCGCGTTTCAGCGCTCGGCCTGGGATGCATGGGCCTGAGCTTCGGCTACGGCCCGGCCACCGAAACCCGCGCGGCCACCGCGCTGCTGCACGCGGCGGTCGAACAGGGCGTCACCTTCTTCGATACCGCCGAGGTCTACGGCCCGTTCCGCAACGAGGAACTGCTTGGCCAGGCGCTGGCGCCGTACCGCGACCAGCTGGTGATCGCCACCAAGTTCGGGTTCAAGGACGGGCATGCCGATGCCGGCCTGGACAGTCGTCCCGAGCGTATCCGCGCGGTGGCCGAGGCCAGCCTGTCGCGGTTGAAGACCGACCGCATCGATCTGTTCTACCAGCACCGGGTCGATCCCCATGTGCCGATGGAAGACGTCGCCGGCACGGTCCGGGATCTGATCGCCGAGGGCAAGGTGAAGCACTTCGGTTTGTCCGAAGCCGGCGTGGACAGCATCCGTCGCGCGCATGCGGTGCAGCCGGTGGCCGCACTCCAGAGCGAGTACTCGTTGTGGTGGCGCGAACCCGAGCAGAGCGTGCTGCCGGTGTTGGAGGAACTCGGGATCGGCTTCGTCCCGTTCAGTCCCCTCGGCAAGGGTTTTTTGACTGGCGCGATCAACGTCGATACGCAGTTCGCCGCCGATGACTTCCGCAACAGCGTGCCGCGTTTTGCCGCTGATGCGCGCCAGGCCAACCAGGCCCTGGTCGACCGCATCAGTGCCATTGCCACGGCCAAGGGCGCCACGCCGGCACAGGTCGCCCTGGCCTGGCTGCTGTCGCGCAAGCCGTGGATCGTGCCGATTCCCGGCACTACCCAACTGCATCGCCTGGCGGAAAACCTGGGCGCGGTATCGCTGCAGCTCGATGCCGCCGACCTGCAGCAGATTGGCGATGCGCTGGACAGCATCGCCATCGTCGGCGACCGCTACAACGCCGCGCGACAGGCGCTGGTCGCGCGCTGAGCTGGCATTCGTCTGCCCGGACGCACGACCAACGGTCGTGCGTTACCGGTGCATGGCGTAGCGACGTCGGCCATCACGCCACGCACCGGACATCCCGGTAGGTACCGACCATGGGTCGGCACGCCTCCTCAGCCCCGGATGAACGCCAACAGGTCCGTATTGATCACGTCCGCGTGCGTCGTGCACATGCCATGCGGGTAGCCCTTGTAGACCTTCAACGTGCCGTGTTTCAGCAGCGTGATCGACAGCTCGGCCGAGTCGGCGATCGGCACGATCTGATCGTCGTCGCCGTGCAGCACCAACACCGGCACGTCGATCTTCTTCAGGTCCTCGGTGAAGTCGGTTTCTGAAAACGCCTGGATGCAGTCGTAGTGCGCGTTGATCGCGCCGGCCATGCCCTGCCGCCACCAGTTGTCGACCACGCCCTGCTGCACCGGCGCACCCTCGCGGTTGAAGCCGTAGAAGGGAATGGGCACCTCGCGGTAGAAATTGGCGCGGCCGGCGAGCAGTTGCGCGCGGAAGCCGTCGAACACGTCCTTGGGCGTGCCGCCGGGATTGGCCGCGCTCTTGATCATGACCGGCGGCACCGCACCGACCAGCACCGCCTTGGCCACGCGGCCGGGTTTGGCCTGGGCCACGTAATGGGCCACCTCGCCACCGCCGGTGGAGTGGCCGACATGGACCGCATCGCGCAGGTCCAGGTGGTCGACCAGTGCGTTGACGTCGGCCACGTAGGTGTCCATGTCATGGCCCCCGCTGGTCTGCGAGGAACGGCCGTGGCCGCGCCGGTCATGGGCGATCACCCGATAGCCCTGCAACAGGAAGAACTGCAGTTGGGTATCCCAGTCGTCGGCGCTGAGCGGCCAGCCATGGTGGAACACGATGGGCTGGCCGTGGCCCCAGTCTTTGTAAAAAATCTCGGTCTTGTCGGGCGTGGTGACAAAAGGCATGACGCGGACTCCGGGGGAGGGAAGGGCGGGGCGGGAAGTGCCTTGGCATGCTGCGCAGCAGCGCGTTCAGCCGGCATGAAAGACCGATGTCGATTTCCCCCGCCCTGGTGCGTCGTAGGAGCAGAACCGTCCATTCCGGCGCGGTCGCACCCCCCCAGCGAGGCAACGTCATGCGCGATACCCCCAAGGTCAATGGCCCGGCGTCGTATTTCCCGTCCATCGAGAAGACCTACGGCCAGCCGGTCGGGCACTGGCTGGCGCTGCTGGCAGCCCAGGGCGGGGGCAGGCACATGGAACTGGTGGCCTTCCTCAAGACCGAGCACGGGCTCGGCCATGGGCATGCCAATGCGCTGGTGGCGCACCATCTCAGGAGCGGCTGACCCCGCAGAGGGGCGGCTGAATCGCGTTCACCTGCAACTGTCACGCCGATCGTGTCTAATACCGCTCCCCACGTTCACCCCCCACCCCCATGTCCCTTGATTCCCATGGCCCCGCGCCGTGCGACGACGCTGACGGCCACCTGGTCACCGCCGGCCCGCTGACCCCGCCGCCGGACAGTGCCGGTACCGTCGCCGACGAAACAGCGCTGCGCCATTCGGTGGCCGAGGACGTGCAGGGCATGGTCCTGGCCACGTTGGTGGCCTCGCTGGGGCTGGCCATCTTCGCCAAGGGTGGGCTGATGATCGGCGGCATGGCCGGGCTGGCGTTCCTGGCCCACTACGCCTTCGGCTGGAATTTCGGCCTGGTGTTCGTGCTGGTCAATCTGCCGTTCTACTGGGTGGCCGTGCGCCGGATGGGCTGGGAGTTCACCCTGAAGACCTTTGCCGCGGTCACCGCCTGCGGCGTGCTCACCGACCTGCTGCCGCGCTGGGCCGACTTTGCCCACATCGCCCCGCTGTACTCGGCGCTGGTGGGCGGCGCGCTGGCCGGGCTGGGCATCCTGTTCTACATCCGCCACCGCGCCAGCCTCGGCGGCATCGGCATCCTCGCGGTGTACCTGCAGCGCACCCGTGGCTGGAGCGCAGGCAAGGTGCAGATGTCCTTCGACACGCTGCTGATGTGCGTGGCTTTCTTCGTGCTGTCCCCGTCCCAGGTGATGTACTCGGCCATCGGCGCGGTGGTGCTCAGCCTGGTGCTGATGTTCAACCACCGGCCGGGCCGGTACATGGGCGTCTAACCGGTAGGTGCCGACCGCTGTCGGTGCGCGATCCCCGCCACGGTCAACACCAACGGTAGCCGTCTACCGACCGGCCGACGCGGGCCGCGGGTCGGCACGCAGTTTCTGCAGCCGCGCGTACACCGGGCAGTCCGGGCTGTGCGCGCCGGGCAGGTAGCCCAGGCTCATCAGGAACTCGCCGGTGATCTCACCGCCGGTGAAGCGGAACGTCTTCTTGAACAGCTTCACCCACCCCGCCTTGTCCTGCGGGTGGTGCGCGTCCAGCCACGCCGCAAAGCTGCCATGGCTGGCCCGCAGCTGCTGGATCACTTGCGCGTTGTGGACCGCCGCATGCACCTTGAGCCGGTTGCGGATGATCCGCGCATCGCCCAGCAGGCGCTCGATGTCGCGTTCGCCATACGCGGCCACCGTGTCCACGTCGAAGCCGTCGTAAGCCGCCCGGAAGCCCTCGCGCTTCTTCAGGATGGTTTCCCAGCTGAGCCCGGCCTGGTTGATTTCCAGCAGCAGGCGCTCGAACAGCTCGCGCTCCTCGCGTTGCGGGAAGCCGTACTCGTGGTCATGGTAGTGGCCGTGGACGGGATGGCCGGGGGCGATGAGGCAGTAGCCGGACACGTACAGCTCCTTGGAATGGCGGGTCAACCGCGCAGGCCGGGGCACGCGCAGGTCTGCATTATGTCAGCGCGAAAGCGCACATCGCGGCCAGCGGCTAGAATGGCCCCCATGTCCGAGCTTTCCACCTCCCTCGCCCATCACCTGCTGGTCGCGCTGCCGTCGCTGACCGATCCCACCTTCGCGCGCAGTGTCGCGCTGATCTGCCAGCACGACGACAACGGTGCGATGGGGGTGCTGGTCAACCAGCCTTCCGAGTACACGCTGGGCGAAGTGCTGGCGCAGATGGATATCGACACCGACGACAGCGCCCTGCGCGGGCAGGTCGTGCTC